>CAMNFE010000007.1 GCA_946537195.1 uncultured Candidatus Saccharibacteria bacterium
GATTGGCTGGACCGGCAGGATTCGAACCTGCGAATGCTGGGACCAAAACCCAGTGCCTTACCACTTGGCGACGGTCCAATCTTTGAATATTCTAACATATGTCTAAAAAACTGTCGAGCAAAGAAAAGCGGCCCTCTTAAAAAGGCCGCTCAAGAAAGGTTTTACGACAGCAAGTTACCAGAGTTGTCAGTATATGTCAGCTGAACCGGCACAACAAATACTTTATTTCCATCACTCCAAATACGTATCGGACCCGAAAGATCAGGCTTAATAAACTGGAATCCAGCACTATCGGCACGCAGATTAATCCTGTATTCGACGAATAAATCATCGGATTGAGAAACATGGATATAAAGATAGCCTTGTTCATCTATCATCATTTCTCCGCATATCAGAGCCGTTCCAGAACATAAGTTGCAAAATAGCATATTATAGAACTGCTTGTCGCCCTCGATCGAGTGACTACTATCGCTCTGCTCGTCGTAATAAAAAACATCTGTAACCATAATCGTTGTTTCAATATCGCAGTCGAAGCCAAGAATATAGTTAAAGAGTCCTTCCTCGCCATCTGGTAGATTAAAACTCAATAAACACGTTTTTTCTGGCGGAAGGTTAAGCATCTCGTGATACTCACGTAATGCATATAACGGCAGCTCCATCGAACCAAATTCCGTGCAAACAATTTTGTCTATCACAATTTCCTGGAATAATTCCATGTCATCATCGTCAAAGCTCATAGTGTCACCTCCCTATTAATGTGCAATTTTAGCCTAATTATAATATCTATCTGATAAAAGGCAAGCATAAACGTCTTTTTAAAACCCCGGACATGTTAAAATAAATACATGAGTAAAACACTTATTAGTACCCGCGGCCTGCGCAAAACTTACGGTAAGCGTGACGGTAAGTTTGAGGCTCTACGCGGTATTACTATCGACATTCAGAAGGGCGAAACGGTCGCTATCATCGGTAAATCCGGTTCTGGCAAATCTACCCTTATGCACCTCTTGGCACTATTAGATAAACCAACTCGCGGAGAAATAACGCTCAATAATAAACCAACCGCCAAACTTAAGGCGCGACGCTTAAATAATATCCGCAATAAAGAATTCGGCTTTGTCTTTCAAAGCTTTTTCATGAATTCGAACGACACCGTACTCAATAACGTTATTTTGCCGCTAAAGATAGCCGGTGTTGGCTACCGCGAACGTCGTCGTCGCGCCATCTCCGCGCTTAAAGTGGTTGACCTTGATGATAAACGCAACAATAAGGCAAACGATTTGTCTGGCGGTCAAAAGCAACGCGTCTGTATCGCTCGCGCAATCGTAAATGATCCAAAAGTCATTTTCGCCGACGAGCCAACTGGCAACCTCGACTCTGCGACTGGCGAAAAAATCATGAACCTCCTTTTCCGCCTAAATAAAGAAAAGGGAATTACGCTTATTATCGTTACCCATGACCAAGATCTAGCTAACAAGTGTAGTCGTCAGATTCGCATCAAAGATGGTCGCGTCACAGAAGATAGTTCTGCCGATTTCGAGCCAGACGATGACGGCGACGAAGAAATTCGCGAAATTGTTGGCGACGATGATTCTGATGACTGGGACGACGAGGATGCAACTCCGGAAAACTTCGAGGGAGACAACAATATCGACGGCATGCTCGACCACAAACACGTCACTAGACATATCAATATCGATGAAGGGGAGGACGAATAAATGCGTATTATAGACACAATCATTGATGCAAACACCAATTTACTACGCAACAAATTACGTAGCTTCTTGACTATTCTTGCGATTTTCATTGGCTCTTTTTCAATCATTTCGACTTCTGCCATCCAAGCAGGAGTAAATAACTTCATCGATCAACAGGTTAATAGCTACGGCGGCGAAGGATATCTTGCGGTCGTTTCTAAAGATTCTTTCGATGCGCTTGAAGGTCTAACCGGTACGATGAGTAGCGGCAATAGTGAACCAATCGAATATAAAGAAGATAAAATCCAAGACGGCATGACGCCAATCACGGAAGAGCAAATTGAAAAACTCAAAAAGATCGATGGGATAGATGGCGATAGCCTAGTCGAACAACAAACACTCTCTATTTCATATGTCGCTAGTGAAAAAACCGACAAGAAATATATGATTGGCGCCGAAGCATTACCTCCAGGAAACGTCAAAGTAGAAACCACTACCGGAGGACAGCTCGATCTCAGAGCAGACGAATACCAAATCCAGCTTGAAAAGAAATACGTTAAGGCCCTTGGGTATACTGAAGAAAATATTATTGGCGAAAAAATACAACTCGTAGTAGTAGACCAATACAAACATACTAAAAAGACTTTTGACGCCAAGGTCGTGGGCGTAATTGCCCCAGGCGTAGTTTCTATGGGCTATTCTTACACGAACAATAAATTAGCCGACGATATTTATGCCGAAAATACAAAATACTATCCACCTGAAATAAAAGATCGCGTAGTTGCCGTTGCGGTAAACTATGATCACGAAAAATACACTGCGGACGAAATCAAGGATAAACTTGAAGAAATCGGCCTTTCCGCCATGACCGTCAGCGATATTATCGGCACTATTAAGACTTTCTTTGATGTCATCCTTACCGTATTTAAGATATTTGGCTTTATCGCGCTACTTGCCGCAGCAATCGGTATCGTCAATACCCTATTTATGTCCGTCCAAGAACGTACGCGCGAAATTGGCCTCGATAAAGCACTTGGCATGTCGTCGCTACGCGTATTTATTAGCTTCAGCCTTGAGGCTATCATGCTCGGATTCTGGGGATCAGTGTTCGGTATTGCAATCTCAATGCTAGTTGGAAACCTTGCCAATACTGCTTTCCATGCAGAAGGCGGCTTCCTAGAAAGCTTCCCAACCTTTAATTTGGTCGTATACACCATTCCGGACATAATCGCTGTCATGATTTTAATTATGGCGATAGCGTTTATTGCGGGAACTCTACCGGCGCGACGCGCTTCACATAAAAACCCAATCGACGCTCTACGCTACGAATAAAAAATCGCCTCGTCCAACAGGACGAGGCTTTTTGATGAGTCCTCCGAGTTACCAACGTCTACCCCAACCTCCAAAGAGTATATATAAAATAAACACTAGTGGAGCGTATTCTTGCAGGCCAAACAAGCTTAATATGAAAGAAATAAAGCAAAACAACAGCCACCCAAAGAACAGGGCAATCGTTAACTCAAAAAAGAATGCCACTATTGCCAGCGATATTATCGCCGCTAAAATGCAGTACATTTTCTCACCTCCCAAAGAACTAGACTTTCGCCTCATCGAGTTGCCACAGACTCAAACCAAATTATGACACCGCACCAAATAGAAGTCAAAGCTTATCTCTGATATAATTACATCTAATGAATGCGAAAATCGAAAAATTAGTACCAGGCGGACAAGGACTCGCAACTCTTGACGATGGCAAGAAGGCCTTTCTTTGGAATGCGCTTCCAGGTGAAGAAGTTGAATTTAAGATAACTAAAAACAAAAAGAGTTATTGCGAAGGAATTGCTACAAAAATCATCAAAGCATCGCCGACGCGTATTCAGCCAAAAGACGATTGTTATTTAGCTACAAGTCCGTGGCAAATAATAGATTATTCTGAAGAATTAGCCCAAAAGCAACTTCTAGTTGAGGAATGTTTTCGGCAACAGCATATTAGCGAAAAAGTCCTGCCAACTATAACCGACGGCAAAGACTATTATTATCGTAACAAAATGGAATACTCATTATATTGGAGCCATGACGACAATAAAATCCATTTAGCATTCCACGAACGCGGCACACACCGAAAAACACCAATCGCACAAAGTTCTATTGAGCGACCGGAGATCTTTGCCGAAGCGCAAAGAATCATTGAAGAACTTAATGCTAAGCACGCAGAAGCTCGCACCTACCAATCATTACTAATTCGCTGCGATCAGCAGGGAAAAGTCTCTGCCGCTCTTTTCGAAAACGGCAAGTCACATCCAAAAATGGAACTGCTTAATGACAAGCTCAACGAATATGATTACTCATATTCGCCAAATGGCTTCTTCCAGATTAATCTACCAGTCTACGAACTTGTCCTAAAAGATATTTCCACGCATATTAAGACCGACAAAGTATTAGATCTTTACGCCGGCGTCGGTAGCATCGGTCTATCAGTTGCGCGCGATAAACAATTAACCCTCGTCGAAATCAACGGTTCGGCTTTTGCCGAAATGCAAAACAACGCAAAAGGCACTAAAGCTAATTGTATTCTTGCTAAATCAGAAGAAGTCACAGAATATATCACTCCAGACTGCACCGTAATACTAGATCCGCCACGTGCCGGCTGCGATCAAAAACTAATCGAAAAACTCAATACAGTCCAACCGGCATCCATTATCTATCTCAGTTGCAATCCAATCACGCAAGCTCGCGATATTGCATTATTAACTAACTACAAGATAGAAAAACTACAACCATACAACTTTTTCCCACGTACCCCACACATTGAGAATCTTGCCATTCTTAAAAAAGTATGATATAATATATAGACTTATTGGGAACTATATTATATACGACCATGCACATTAGGAGGGAAGAATACATGGGAAGAAAGTATGTTATTTTTACCGATTCAACCTGCGATTTGAGTAGAGAGGAGCGTATCAACTACGGCATCTGGCCCGAGATTTACGAGCAGTCGGTAACTTGTGATGGCGAGCCGGTTGATTTATCCGATCCCGACGAGTTCTATCGTCACCTGGAGAACGGAGACTATCCCCCCGGATCGCTTAAGACTGCAGCAACTGGATACGACCATGTCGCCAAAGTTCTTGACGACATCATTGAACATACCGACGAAAGCGCAGAAATCGTCTACGCGGGCATTTCGCCTTACATGTCTGCCGGCAGTGTCAATACTGTCAAACTCGTCATGGACGATTATCGCGAAAAGCATCCTGAGCGTAGCTTTGTCTACGTCGACACGCAGTGTATCAGCAACGGCCTTGGGACCTACTTGCAGTACTTAGCTGACTACGATGGAGACTTCATCGAAGAATACGGCAAGCAGCTCGGTAAACATATCGTACATCTGTTCACCGAGAGTAATCTCAACTACAGCGCCCGTTCCGGACGCTACAATAGCCTCGAACGACTGAAGATGTTTCTAGCTTCGAGCCTGAAGCTCAGCCCTTGGATGTATTTTCCGAGCGACGATAAGCTCTCCGTCGAAAGTCATCCGCGACGCGGCAATAAGATCCTGCGCGAATGGGCACAGTACTACGTCGAGCACGCAGCCGAAGATAATCGATTCATACGTATCGGATACGGAGGCGAAAAAGCACACGTACGCGCCGAACAGTTCATCAAGATTCTTGAAACCGAAGCCGGCGTTTCGCGCGACTTTATCCAGCTGGCTCACGTCAGCCCGATTGTGGGAGCCCACACTGGAGACACCGTTCTGTCTTTCTTCTTTAAACAGAAGGACGAACGTTAGATGTATTCCTTTCCAGAAAACCGCCCGAGTTCTTAGGGCGGTTTTTCTATGTTACAATGGTTATTATGATTATTTCTATTCTTGGAGCCGGCGCATTCGGCAGTGCTATCGGAAAAATTTTGACCGACAATCAACACGAAGTTAAATATTACGATCCATTTCTATACCCAGACATTAGCTTAGAGCAGGCCACTTATCAGGCTGCCGCAATCATCATTGCAATCCCTTCTGCCGAGCTGCCAAACTTTATCGCAAATTATCCAGCCAATCTGAAAAAACTTCCTACCATTCTTGCCACAAAAGGCTTAAGTGATCCAAGCCTTTTCTCGGATTTCGAACAGTTTTCTGCCATATCCGGCCCAGGCTTCGCACAAGAAATAATTGAAGGTAAACCAGCCACCTTTACCGCATCCGCACCTTTTGCGATGGGTATTCTCCAAAACGAACAAATTACAATCGAATTACAGGAAGATTTGCCAGGCATTCTATATTGCGGTGCACTCAAGAATATCTATGCTATTGGAGCAGGTTATCATAGCGATTCCGAAAACGATTCTGCCATGTTTATTCAGCACGCTCACTCCGAAATGGAGCGCTATCTCGCCGACCATGGCGCCAATCCTTCTACGGCTGAACTCGCATGTGGTATTGGCGACTTAATTCTAACTTGCACCAACGAAACATCACGCAATTTTACCTGCGGCGTTCGTTTACGCGAAGGGAAGAAGTTGCCAGAAATCATCGAAGAACTAAAAACTATCGAAGGCGTGACAGCTCTGCAAAATATCGACCATCACGGCTATATGCTACTTGAAGAAATCTACAATTTAGTCGCCCAAGTTGATTAATGTAACTTCTTTATTTGCTCAATTGTAATATTTTTATACTGAAAATGCGTTTGACGCACGTTCGCGCTTGCGACGTTTAGCATGCGCTTCATTTTATCGCCGTAATCACGCGCCAATGTTTCATTGCTAGCTATTGCGTCTTTCATAAATTGTTCAAGAACTTTCTCTTCATCCTCATTCGAAGCCGACTCACACATTGCCGCAAACGATCTATACATCAATAGTGCAGCGTCATTTTTATTGCCAGCAAGAGACTCGCAATAAGTTTCAAAGACACCCAAATGTTCAACGAAATAATTGTATAATACTAAGCCAACGCGCTCTTTATCGTGGCTTTTCAACAACCATTGCTCTAGCATATATAGACGCGATTCTTTCGTCGCAAAATCCGAGCAATTCAAATTCAAAATATACCCCAAAGCAATATCTTTATCGCTTAATATGTCGCTATATAATGCCGCATATAGCCATTCTTTTTCATGACCATTTTCGCCAAAATATTTTTTAAGCGAGAAACTCTTTTTATCAAAACTGGCATTGTATATTTTCTTGTCGATACTATCCGAAATATCAACATCTTTTATCTTTGCCTCTTTTAAGTACTTACGAAGTTTCGCATCATATAGTTTGTCATTACTGATTGAGCAAATCCAACCCAACGATTCGTCAAAAACTTGACGATCAATATCTTTTTCATACTTAACTTTTTTACGATGAATAATCGGCCAAGCATCACTAATTCTCGGCCAATAAATATCATAAATCAACGATTCTACTTCATCATTTAACTCTTTATTATCCTCTGGGATTAGCTTCCAAAATTCATTCAATAAATCTCCGGCCATCCAGAACAAATTGAAATCGATTCCGTTTTCTACTCTTAATTCTTTTATTATGCTTACGACCGCCGGCAATACATCGGTATATTTTTTATAATCAGCAACCTGCATATAGTTGCATAAATAATACGCCGCAAAATTATGATCATATTTTCCAGAAATAATTTGTTTCTGGATTTCTTTATCGGCTGCCGTCGCAAAATTTACTAGCTGTGGTGCATTAAAGAAATCACATGGATTTTTAGCGTTCTGGTAACTGCTCAAACTTACATTGACTGTTTCTAACTGCGAAAATTTCTCACGAATATCTTCACCAATTAATTCATTCAAACGCGGATATAATGTACCAATATTTTTTGATAAATGACTAAAATCAAAGAAATCATACAAGAAGTGCACAAGCTTTGGTAACGAAACTTTTTCTAATAAATAGCGTGCGCGAAATAGACTGAGTTCTCGCTTGTAGTTAATGAGCGACTCGTCAATATGCAAGAAAATATCGTCATTATTTAAACGAATATCATTAATAGCGGTTACCCAATCTTCCGTCGAAAATCTTTTAATTTCTTCCGCATGCAGAAATAGGCTTAGCAGGATGCAGGCAAAATCTATTTCATCATCATCCATGAATAGAAAATTGCTATAATTTTCCATTAAAGTTTGTTTAGCTTCTTGGTTTTGATTAGCTAACTGCGAAATAACACTTTGGTCAGTGAAGTCACTCATCGGAATAGCATTTACACGATCAAGATATTCTCTAAACATTTCAACATCAGTCACGACATTGTTATTCATAATACTATCGGCATAACGGAATTTAATGGTCGAACCATCCATTAGTGAGGCTACGCCAATTCTTCCAAAATACTCTTCATGAATCTTTAAGAACTTCTGATTTTGAAGCAAACGTCCAACTTTTACTAACTGAGCAGTGCCGTCAGTATGGTTTGCTAAATCTTCACGTAAACGCTCAAATACTTCACGCTCACGCGGACTAATTAATAGGCTATTTTTATAATTTTGATAAACAAAACCACCTAGATCGTTATTCGCCAACAACTCTACGCCTTTACGAATTAACACACGATAACTTGCGCCGTTTGTACTGAATTTATACATGCGAAACATATCGGCAACCATGTAACGATCAAGAAAGCCTTCTAGCATACGATAAGCTTCAGGCGCGTCGGCATATTTCAATTCATATTCATCCATTTTGTCATCGTCCAGCAAAAAGAAATGAATAGTTGCATCATGTAAGGAAGAATAACGGGGAGATTTTATTTCGGCATAAAGAATTTTGCGATAACTGCGCATGCATATATCGTGATTAAGGTTCTTAAAATCGAACTTTAATTTCTTTGCACCATTACCTCTAGACATATATAATTATTATATGGAATTCGACAACGCTTATCAACAGCTTAACGATCAACAACGCGCCGCTGTCGATCACATCGACGGCCCATTATTAGTCATAGCCGGACCAGGAACTGGCAAGACCCAGCTTTTATCCGTACGCGTAGCAAATATCTTAAAACACACGGACGTAGGTCCTGAAAATATCCTTTGTCTCACATTTACTGAAACCGGCGCAAGCAACATGCGCAAACGCCTCGCCGACTTTATCGGACCAGAAGCTTACAAAGTTCAAATTCAAACCTATCACGCTTTTGGCTCATACATTCTTCAAGAACACCGTCCAGACCTTACCGCCGCAATCGACGAGCTTGAGCGTTTCACTATGATTCGCGCAATTCAAGAGAATCTCGATCCAACCGATATTCTACGTCCAGAATACTATACAAGCTCTATCATTTCCGCAATTTCCGACCTTAAATCTGCCGCTCTTGGCCCCGACGATATTCGCAAAATCGTAAATCGCAACCAAATCGATCTAGCAAAAATCTATTCTGCAATATCCGAAGACATTCAAGCTACACGCGGATTGCGTTATCCAAAATCCGCCGAAGTATACGGTCGCATTCTTGAGTCGATTAAAACATTCGTTGACGCACCTAGCGCACCCGAATACATAGCCGGCAGAGTAGAACCTATCGCAAACATTCTTTATCGCCAACTTGCCGAAGCACTACTTACAGAAGAAAATTCACCTAAACCTTCCGCTAAATTACCAGGAAAATGGCGCGAAAAATTCTTCAAGAAAGATAAGGCTAATAATTATATTTTTGGCGACGAAATTGCCAACAAAAAATTACTCAGCTTAGCCAATATTATGGAAAAATATAGCGCAGCACTCAATGCGGCTGGTCTTTTCGATTATGACGACATGATTTTAAACGCAATTGATCTTCTTAAAAACGACGACGAAAAACGCTATAACGCCCAAGAACGATTCCAATATATCTTATTAGATGAGTTTCAAGACACTAACGACGCACAGGCTCAACTTGTTAGCCTACTTACTGACAATCCTAGCAACGAAGGCAAGCCAAACATTATGGCAGTCGGCGATGATGACCAGGCAATCTACGGTTTCCAGGGCGCAAACACTTCTAACTTTTTCGATTTCGATGCCAAATATCATCCAACACAAATATTCCTAACCGAAAACTATCGCTCTTCCGCACCGATTCTTGAATTGTCGCATAATATCATCGAACAGGCGCTTGACCGCTTCTGCAAAGCGCCAAACGTTAACATCGATAAGACAATCAATGCCGCAAATCCACCAGACGAAACTAAAATCGAAATTCGCGAATTCAAAGCCTATCAGGCCGAGTATTCATTTATTGCCAAAAAGATTCGCGAGCTACTCGATAGCGGAGTAGAAGGAAATAAAATTGCCGTCATTGCGCCAAAACATAAATATTTAATATCTATATTGCCGTACCTACATTCTTTAGACATCTTAGTTTCATATACGCGCCGCGAAAACATTCTAGAAGATGCACACATCAACGAGCTCCTAAACTTCTGCCACGCGTTACTCGCCATAGCTAATAATCCAAAATACGCCGATTCTTATTGGTTCCAATTGCTCTCCATGCCGTGCTGGAAATTAAAACCAGAAACAGTGATCAAATTAATTCAGTCTGCTCGTTACGATAAGAAAACCATTCTTGAATTAATGCTCGATAGTGAAGATAAAAACATCAAAGATATTGCCGATTACATAACCGACCTCGCCGCAAAAACTGAAACTTATTCTGCTGAATATATTATTAATGCCGCCACGAAAAAACTATTTGACGAACAACTCGATAATTATGAATTATTTAGCAATCTCAATACGCTACGCGATATGTTCACAGCTAAGAATGCGCGCAATCAAGACAAACTAACATTAGCTAACTTCATAGCTATGATTGACGCATATAACAATGCCGAAATGCCAATTCTGAATCGTTCACCATACCACGAGTCCGATACAGCCGTTCAATTACAAACTGTTCACTCCGCAAAAGGTTTGGAGTACGATCATGTATTTCTAATTGCAGCAGACAATAAAAACTGGAGCGAAGCAAAGGGCAATACAGACCTCATCACACTGCCGCGCAATCTTGAGCACGTACGCCACACGGGTGATTCTGCCGATGAGAAAATTCGCGTTCTCTTTGTTGCCATAACGCGCGCAAAGTCCCATTTATATATAACCTACAGCCTATCAGATTTTGCAGGCCACACTGCTGATCGTTTGAAATATTTAGATATTAGAGAAAATGAAAATCATTCCCAAATTAGTAAAGTGTCGCCTGAAAAATACGCTCAAATCATCACAAGCGATAGTGACGACTTGGAGCCTGAAGATATCTCGCCAGATAAATGGCTCGATAGTTATATACCAAACGACGAAACGCGCAAAAACCTACTTAAGCCATATGTCGAAAAATATCGTATTTCGCCAACCCACTTAAATACATTTCTCGACCTACGCTATGGCGACGGCCCAATTAGCTTCCTTCGAAGTTATATTATCGGCGAGCCTAACGACGAAACCAACAATTTCGCACTTATCTACGGATCGCTAATTCACGATATTATGGACCAAATAAATAAAGAAAATATTAGCAACGAAGAGGCTATTAAACGTTTTGAAGAGCGCATCGAAAAAGCCGATACTGACGATAAAACCAAAGAAGACCTCCATAAACGCGGCGAAGCAGAATTAGCAAAATTCCTATCAGAGCGCGGAGATCTCATTCGTAACACTAATGCCGAATCAGAACGCGGATTCTTTACCGAAACTATCACTCTTGGCAACGCTATATTAACCGGCAAGATTGACCGCGTCGAAATAGACGAAGACAATAAAACCATCACAGTATCCGACTTTAAAACCGGAAATGCGAAACATAAATGGAGCACTAACGATACTACCTTCGCTTATAAAATTCAGCTGTATTTCTATAAATTCCTAATTGAGAATTCCAAAGATTTCCGCAACTACAAAGTAGTCAAAGGACGCATCGATTACATATCACCAGACGAGGAAGGGGATATCGTTTCGCTCGAATTAAACTTTAACGATAAAGAAGCCTCCGAAATTAAGCATCTTATTCAGGTAGTATTCCGCCACATTAAAGAACTTGATTTGCCTGACACTAGTACCGCGTTACTTAGCAGCAATCCAACAAAAGCATTTTACGATCAATTAATATCTGAATAAAAAGCTATCGTGCTAAAATAATAAACATGAGGATTAAGTTCTTCGCCTTAAGTATCGTAATTGCTGCCATAACTCTATTTTCCGGCCTGGGGCCAATTTTCTCCGCACCGTCGGTCTATGCCGCACAAGACGCCTGCGACATCGCTGGTGAGTCTGATCCGCTCATATGCGGCACGAAAGACAGCAACGAGGAGGAGGCGCTTCAGCTCAAAATAAAAAATGTACTAGAGACAGTTTATCTTTGGATTGGCATTCTAGCCGTTATTTTCATAGTAATCGGCGGCATTAAATATATGACTTCGGCCGGTGAGGCCAGCAAAGTCGAGAGCGCCAAAAAGACAATAACTTATTCTATCATTGGTCTAGTTGTTGTTTTAGCGGCCTTCGCCATTACGGAATTCTTTATTGGCGCGCTAGACGGCAGATCACCAGACGGATCAACCGTAGTAGCACCGGGCGACGAAGAAGAAGATCCTGTCGAACACCCTGGAAAAGAGGCGCCGCACGAGGGGACCGGAGATCCCGGTAGTGACAAAGTCGAAATAAAATCCATCACCGTCATAGGTGTAAACACTATAAAAAAGGGAAATGAATACGGATTTTATGTAAAGATAGTCCCCGATTACGCTACTGACAAGACTGTCACCTGGACTAGTAGCAATCCGAAAGTGGCCAGCGTATCAAACACTGGACGCGTCAAAGCACTCAAGCCAGGCTCAACCACTATCACAGCCACTACTAGCAATGGCAAAAGTTCAAGCAAAACCATTACCGTTCCGGAGCCAATTGTTGCAGAGAGCGTATCGATCACCGGAAAAGTCTCTACGATTCAAACCGGCAAAACACTGCAACTAAGCGCAAAAGTGGTTCCAAACAATGCCGAGGATAAAAATTTAAAGTGGTCAAGCAGCAATAACAAAATCATCACCGTAACAGACACTGGCAAAATTAAGGGCGTCAAGGCCGGTACTGCCACGATTACTGTTAAAACGACCAATGGCAAAAAAGATAGCATCAAAATTACGGTTCAAGATTCTGCACAAGTCGTATCGGATTCTCGCGTTAAAAAACTCCAAGATACCGTTAAAGCATATGCGTGGCCTACATATAAGGGTGGCGGCTATCGCCATCAAAAAAGCGCTTATCATTCCGCCTATAAAGCAGCTACCAAGGCCGGCTGGGTTAGCAACCGAGACTGCGGAGGCGACGATTGCGGCGTATTCGTCCTTATCACAATGCGCAACAGTGGCTGGGAGCCAAACTATCCAAACGAACGAACCGGTGGTCAATATAAATGGCTGAGTAATCCAAAACATGGCTGGGAGGACGTTACAAACAAAATTAAAAGCAACAAAGACGCAAAACCAGGCGACGTTATTATTACGCGTGGTCAAGGTCATGTCTTGCTTTTTATGGGTAAGGTTGACGGTTTCGATTCACAAATGGCCTCCGCATCCTATTGCAGCCGCTCTCCAATGAGCGATAGCAAGAAAAACATCTACAAATATCGCACCATCACACATAGCAAAGGCAAAAAATACGCCATATTCCGCAAAAAACAATAAACAACCTCTGCCCCCTCACTTGTGTAATATTATTTTTTATGTTAAAATAATCTAGCTCTGAGAAACTCAGTGTTCTTTTAGGCTCGAAAGGATGGTGGATATGAGGGTCTTTTCTATGTGTCGTTTTTTCAACAAAAACAAGCAACAGACAAAGAACAAAACAAGCAACAACGAAAAGAGGATTCGAAGCTACGGCAAAATTTGCCCCTATTGCGGAGGGACTGGTCTGCGCGTTGGCGACACTAGCATGCTCCCCCTGCAGCCTCGCTGCAACGTTTGCGGCGGTAGCGGCCGCGTCCCTTTTTAACCATTCAATCTTTTCAGTACCGCCCCGAACGTGGGGCGGTTTTTAATGTCCAAAAATATGTTTAAATACTTGCTAATAAAACTTGTTTATTATATAATCAAATAGTCCAAACGAAGCAACTTACAACCGGCTTGTTTCGTATTATTTCATCAAGAGGGGAGGTGAAGATGAATGGCTCTTACTTATACATGCCCGCATTGCGGCGCAGTCATGTTTGAACAGGATAGGTATAGTCATAGATGTGCCGGGTCGAACCAGATCGAAAAAAAGTGTCCCGAGTGTGGCGGAACTGGTCGCAGCACCAGTGCAACATTCCTCGGTAGCACCACGTGCCCAACTTGTCACGGCACCGGAAAGATCATCGTCCGTCCATAACAGCACAACCAACGAGCCGGAAAGGGCCGTCAATAGCCGCTCGCGGCTAAAATACTTTCCGCGAGATGACTATTACGGTCTTTTCTATTGCCAAAAAAATATATTATACTTATGGCAATGGATAATTTTAACACTCAACTTAACCAACCTATTAATAATACACAAAAGCCTCAGCCGAAGCTCAAGCCATTATTTATCGTAATCATTGTTCTAGCTATCGTTGCCGTAATTGGCATAACAGTCGCTATCGTTAGTATCGTCGAGCACAACAATCAGCAAAAAGCCATTGAAGCAACTCAAAAAGCCGCCGAGACGTCATCGATTGAACCAGGGAAGCTGTCTTTTTCAAAAAAGGATGAATATAGCGAAATGCTAAATATCTTTTTCAATCTAGATAATATGATGCTAACAGACGATTTAATTAATATTTTCAGCGTAGGCGAGATTAATCAAGATTATATTCATATCGATAAAGTTTCCGGAAAATGCTACATAGCCGCAAATGAAATTGATTTAAATAAAGACTATACTGGATCAGAAATAGAATTCATTACCTTTGACTATCTTGCCGACGGAGAAGAGCCGGAAAATGATCGCTTATCTGGTTTTGTTTATCATAGCTACCATAACAATCATCATAGTCTTATAGAAGAAAGCTCCGAGGAAGGTTTTATTCATTCTTTAGATGGCGTCACATCATCATTTGAAGAAAAATCTGACGCTATTGAAGATTATCTCAATAAGTACAATTAAACTTTAGACATCGCCCAAGGTAAGCAGCCCGGATCGTTGCGAAGCGATCCACTTACACTTGATTCAAAGGTAGATCGATTGTGCCATCCTTCATGTTGCTGGTTCGGATTCCAGACATAAACTTGCTCTTCGCCGTCCTTCACGCGATAGCTCAAAATAAGAATAAAATGTCCACCACCACCAGTAAATATCGTCGGCTGCTTCACCATATATGCAACTGGATGACCAATTTTTAGTTCTTTTGTAACCGACGCCCAGGTATTTGCAATATGATTGCCTTTTACTTTATATTTCTTCTCATATTTCTTGCGCGCGGAACTTGTCCGATCGACATGTTCCCAGGATGCGCCATTACCATTAAAGAAGTGCGTGCTACAAGCTTC
This sequence comes from uncultured Candidatus Saccharibacteria bacterium, assembly GCA_946537195.1. Classification (GTDB taxonomy): domain Bacteria; phylum Patescibacteriota; class Saccharimonadia; order Saccharimonadales; family Saccharimonadaceae; genus UBA2834. The sequence continues at coordinate 15,197 of CAMNFE010000007.1, forward strand.
TTCCGCGAACTTCATGTAATCAATTTTATTTCGCGTCAGCGCATAGGCACCAGCCATATATGTCGATAGTCCGCAAGAAACTTCACCAACAAAATTATGGTTTCGGCGGTCCAAACAAGAGACAGTTTTCGTCCATTGCCCTTGGTGATAATACTTTAAAGCATTCAGTAATTCAGAATTAACCTTGATTGGCGTACCGTCGCCGCCCAAATCCTTCACTGTGACCTTAATCTTAGCTTTTTTACCGTTTGCTGATTTTACGGTAATCGTAGCCTTTCCTTCTTTCTTTGCAATAATATGACCAACCGGATCTACGCCAACAATCTTTGGCTTATTTGAGGACCAAGTCAGAGATTTATTTTTCGCATTCGATGGGGAAATGGTTACTTTTACAGTCTGCACTTCGCCCTTATTCAAAGTCAGTTTTGTCGGTTTTACAATTAGAGACAAAACGTTTTGAGACGAAGAAGGAGTTCCGGAGGTTGCTGTCCCTGCCTTTAATACTGTAACTTCCGTGGTAGAGGTTTTTCCATTCGTTGACGTTGCAGTTATCGTGGCTGTTCCTTGTTTTAGCGCTTTAACTTCTCCATCCGAACTTACAGATGCAATTTTTGGATTGCTTGTTTTCCAGGTAACTTGCTTATCTGTAGCGTAATCCGGAACATAATTAACACGCAAATTCATTTTTTGCCCAACAACGAGACGTGTCGACGGAACCGTCGAGATAGCTTTTACTGGCGTAGGGCCACCATCTCCGCCGCCTTCTTCAACTTTCGCCGTATCACCGTTAGGAGCATTACCCTCTAGGGCTCCAATGAAGAATTCCGTAATCGCAAAAGCTGCCAATGTTACTACTAGGCCTATTATGGCGTACATAATAGTATTCTTTGCGCTCTGAATCTTACCGCTATCTCCAGTCGAAGTCATATATTTGACGCCACCAATTATGATGAATATTACGGTAAGAATGCCAATCCAAAGATAAACAGTTTCGAGAACGTTTCTTATGCGCTCCTGAAGCTGCCTCTCCTCGTTATGACCATCATTTCCACAAATCAGCGGATCGTTCACGCCAGCTATATCGCAGGCGTCATCTGCGTGTGCAGGACTCATATAGTTTGCCGCACAAAAAACGGCTAAAATTAGCCCTAGGTAAATAATAGCTCTCTTAATCCCCATATACTTAGTTTAGCATAAATAATATGATATAATCTATTCAATCGAGTCATGCTTCGGCCCCTGACTCTGATTCATAAAAATCGACGCCAATATTGCGTCACCTACAATCTATCAACGCAATAATTATAAGGATTTTTATGAATCAATCTTCTCACAATTTACACGAACCAATCGAAGTCGACGCAACTTTTTCGCGCAGTATTCTAGGACATTGTCAGCCGGTCGCATTTCGCCTTCCTAGCGGCAGAGAAGTGCAAATCGCACAAGTTGGCCTCGTTCATCCTAAATATGACGGTCTTAAAACCATCTACGCTTTCGACCTGACTGACGGCGCCACTGATTATCGCATTACACTCGATACCGATTCGCTCAACTGGTATTTAGAATTCGAAGGAGACCACTATGAATGATATTGTCTTTATTGATCTGAATTCCTGTTTTGCCACTATCGAACAGCAATCTCGCCCTATGCTCCGCGGCCGCCCGGTCGCTATCACTAATCGCATCACGCCAAATGCTTGTATTATTGCTGCCAGCTACGAAGCTAAAGCAAAAGGCGTCAAAGTCGGCATGCGACGTCGTGAGGCTGAAGCTATTTGTAAAGATATTATTTTTGCCGAAACCGAACCTAGTAAATATATTTTTGTACACAATAAACTCAAACGTATTATGCAAGATTATTCCGCCGACGTCGTAATGAAATCTATCGATGAAGGACTTATTAATCTCGCCGCCGCACCGCCGCACATCAAAGCCCGCAATCGCGCCGACATCGGCCGCGAAATTAAACATCGCCTACGCACCGAAATCGGCGACTACATGCGTTGCAATGTCGGTATCGCTAGCAATCGTTTTCTCGCAAAACTTGCCGCCGAGCTCCATAAGCCAGACGGCCTCGACGAAATCACTCCCGAAAATCAGCGCGCCGTTTTTGCCACGCTCAAGCTTACCGATTTACCCGGCATTAACGTACGCATGGAACGCCGCTTAAATGCAGTCAATATTTTTACTCCGCTTCAATTTCTTGATGCCGACGAACAAACTCTCGTCAAACTCGTCTATAAAAGTATCGACGGTTCCAAATGGTACAAGCGCCTCCGCGGAATCGAAGTCGACGATTACTTTAGTGATATCAAATCCGTCGGTCGCCAATATGTTATGGAAGGAAAGCATCTTAGCCGCGAAGAAACTCGCGCTCGCATCTTACATTTGTCCGAAGATGTAGGCTATCGTTTGCGTAGCAAAAAGCTCTACGCGCGCGGCGTTTATGTCTGGCTATATGGATACGACGACGTATTCTCGCATAAATCCCTCATTTTAAAACGCGCCATCGATACCGATCACGACATTTGCGACATAGCGTCTCAGCTTTTTTCACAGCTTCCTACGCCAGCTCGCATTATTGGCATTACTTTATATAAGCTCCAAAGATACCCTGATGCGCAACTAACTTTTTATCAAAATCAACTCGATCGCGCCGAAAATGTTTGTGCCGCCATCGATAAAATTAACTACCGTTTCGGCGCTCGCAAAATTCATTCCGCCGCATCGCATGGCACCGAGCACGTCAAAACTAAGATCCCATTCGGCTCTACTCGGTATCTTGACCACTCTATTACATGATGTTAAAATAGAAACCTACTCTCGCAAGGGACGCGAGAGTCGAACCTTCGGATTATCGTAGTGATGTCCGAAAAACTAGCGGAAAAAGGAGGTCCCATATGCTAGGAACAAAGGATATTCTCATGGGCGCTAACACTAGCACGCCCGCGCTGAACGATTTCGCGAAGCTCGTCGCAACAGAGCTTCCTGCTGCAGACCAAGAAGTCGACTGTAACACGCTAGCCAACACCATCATGTCGGCCGCCTTCGAGGCAAAGCGTAATAGCGACGCCTATCGTGCTGCCTATCCCAAGCTTTACGGCTTTATTACTCAAGGAGGTGATATGTGCGCACTCTCCGCCAAGATGGTGGAGATAATCGACGCCGGAGCCAGCAAGAAGTATGCCGAAAGCTACAGGGTCATCAGTGCCATCTTCTTTGGGAAGTAATGATATAGCATTAGGTAATCCGACATCATTCCCGGGCCGCCACACTATGTGACGGCCCATTTCTGTGTTTTAGCCTCAAATTAAAGATAAGCGTCTTCGGTGGTATATAATTATTTATATGAAGAAAGCGCGCAAACAGAAAATCGAGAAGATCATCTCGGCAGTCATTTATTCGTTAATAATTATATTCTTTTGTATTGAGATATTCGCTAAGCCAGTCACAGGCGAGGATGTTCATCAGGCTCGCTGTATTGCCGATAGCGCCATTACCGGAGCATATAATCAATGCATTTCTGACAGTATCGAAACAATTCCGCGCTTTGGGCAACTTATTCATACTTTGATTATTTCAACTTTTTACTCAATGCCAAGTTTTGGCCCAGAAACAATTTATCGCCTCATCGACGCTGCTATGTGTTGTGGCATTATTTATATGATTATTTTACTATCGCAAGGTCGCAGACCGCGTCTTGAATATAAAGATGCTATCGTTGCCACGCTTGTCGCGGTCGCAATTATTTTCTCCAACATAGCGCAAATCTTCTTCAGCGGTTTTTCAAACATTCATAATTACGTACTAGCCGTACTATTTACCTTATTATTCGCCTATCAGTGGTTCTATAAAGATAAGATTGTCGCAAAGACCAACCATATTGGCATTTATTATGCGGTTTTTGTAGTTAGTGGCTTCATCTTTGGTGCCGCACTTGAGCCAAATTCAATTATCTTCTTAATGATGCTTGTCTTTGGCGTTATTGTTGCTAAAATTCGCAAAATACCATTCAAAGATATTGGCCATTATCTATTCGAGCACATTTCATCCATTATTGGCGCTTTAGCTGGATTCGTTTTCACCTACATTATCGGCGGCGGCATTCATGCTGTCATTAATCGTTCTGGAAACTATTATTCAACGCATAAAATTAATGAATTATGGCACAATCCCAGCACCGCCATTCCAGAGTTTTTCCACAACACTGTTGTAAATTTCTCTAGCTATCTACCATATTTATTTATCGCTATCATCGCTGCACTAATGCTATATCGCAGTAAAAAGAAAGATGATCGCAATAAAGTTTTTGCCGCCTTGATCCTATATGCCATTCTGTATATTGCCGGCTGTTTCTCATTCGATTCCGTAAAATGGTACATTACATCTACTGCATTCTGCGCATTGCTCGTCCCAGCCACATATTTAATGTCAGAATTAATTAACCAATTCAAACGCAAACCACAAGTATTTTTGTCCATTATTACTGCCATTTTACTAATCGCCATTAATGTCGATAACGCTATTTACCATGTAAATCACAATACGGCTACCGCTAAAGTAATTGAGCGCACCGTTAATCTTCAGTGTCTAGATAAAAGCTTCGTTAAGAAGAATCGTACCAGCGATAATTCGCAAATATTCAATCTCAAACACAACGAAGACGCTTTTATGTATATCAATGAAGAATGGTATGGCAATCTCTACCTTATCGACGGTTGGGATCATTACATAATCGTAGATAGCTGTAGTATGCCAAAATCAAATACAACGGAGGAAGCTAAATAGTGGATGAACGCGAAAATCTAACAATTATTGATGGCAAAAGCGTATTCTATCGCGGCTATTACGCGATGGGACATTTATCCTTACCGGACGGTACTCCAACCGGCGGAGTTTACGGTTTCGCCAGCATGCTTATCGAGATTATCGAAAAACTCGAACCAGAATATATCGCCGTTGCTTGGGACAAATCCAAAACCAACATTCGCAGTCGCCGCGCTATCTATGCTGATTACAAAGCTAATCGTAAACCAGCTCCGCCAGATTTTTATGCCCAAATCCCGTATTTAATGGAATTACTTGAAGCCTTCCATATCCCTCTCTATGAATTTGATGATTATGAAGCTGACGATATTATCGGCACACTTGCCAAAAAAGCCCAAGCCGCCGATAAACGTGTAGAAATTATTTCCGGCGACCTTGATATGCTCCAAATTGTCGACGAGCATATTAAGATGTACCAGCTTAAACGCGGTTTCTCCGATGTTGTGGAGTTTAATATTCCAGACGTCGAAGCTAAATATGGCCTAAAAAAGAATCAATTCCTTGATTTAAAGGCGCTTAAAGGCGACTCGTCAGATAATATCCCAGGCGTCCCAGGAATTGGCGAAAAAGGAGCCGTTAAATTATTACAAGAATACGGCACGCTCGAAAATCTCTACGATCACGTCGATGAAATTTCGGGAGCAGTAGGGGAGAAACTACGCTCCGGCAAGGAATTAGCCTTTATTAGTAAGCGTCTAGCGCAAATTCAGTTTGATGCGCCACTAGAATTCGATCCGGCTGCTACCAAACTGGCCGATTTTAACCCCGAAAAAGTCGTAGAGGGTCTAAAAAAGCTTCAATTCAACTCTCTAATCCGCAAATTCGTCAAATTATTCCCAGAAACCAAACTCGAAAACGTTGCAAAAATTACAACAACCGCTAAAAAAGAGCCTGTTGTTAAAAAGGCAACACAACCAGGGCAGATTCCAACCGATATTTTGCCACCGCCAGCCGATATTGAAGTAGAAATACCCGAAAATCTCTATATTTCTCACAACGTGAAAGCCGATATGCATGATAATCCGTCTCTAGCAGATGAGATATTGAACGATCGTCCTTATTGGGATCTTGGACAGGTCGACTTCTTGCTCGACCCGCTTGCTCGCAAAAATGACCAGATGAGCCTAGTTGACACTTCTGATCCGAAAGAAGAATACATTTCTCAGCGCAAACAGCTTGCTGCCGTATCGACACTTGAGAAAATTGCTACCGATTTTGACATGCCACTAATTCCAGTCCTTTATAAGATGGAAAAAGAAGGCGTAGCAATTGATCCAGCACGCTTTGAGGCGCTTAGGGCAGAGTTTTCTGCAGAGATAGCCGATCTTGAGCAAAAAATTTATACAATATCTGGCAAAAATTTCAATATTAATTCGCCAATCCAACTCTCGCAAGTGCTTTTTGAAGACTTAGGACTGCCAACGCAAGGTATTAAAAAGACTCAACGCGCTTATTCGACTGGCGCTAAAGAGCTAGATAAGTTACGTGACCAGCACGAAATAATACCTCTCATTGAGCGTTACCGTGAAGTAGGGAAGCTATTAAGTACCTATATCACTCCATTGCCGGCACTAGCTGACGAAAACCATCGTATCCATACCACGTATACTCAAGACGTTACCGCCACCGGTCGTCTTTCCAGCATCAATCCTAATCTTCAAAATATCCCTGTTCGTAGCGATGATGGCAAACGCATTCGTAGCTGTTTCGTAGCCGGAAAAGGTAAAGTATTTATATCTGCCGACTACGCACAATTCGAGCTGCGTCTCGCCGCTGCTTTGTCTGGTGACGAAAAGCTTATCGCAGATTTCAATTCCGGTCTCGATATTCACACTAAAACTGCCGCCGACGCTTTCCATGTTGCGATGGATCAAGTTACCAAAGCCCAGCGCCGCGCCGCTAAGGTAATCAATTTCGGCGTTCTTTACGGCATGAGCCCGAAAGGATTATCCGATGCGGCTGGAATGAGTTTCTATGAAGCTAAACAATTCATCGATAGCTATTTCCAGCTTCGTGCACCGATTCGCAAATATCTTGACGATACTCTTAATTTCGGCCGCACATTTGGCTATGTTGAGACTATGTTTGGCCGTCGTCGTCCAACACCGGATCTTGGCGCACCGAACCGTCTTGTACGCGCCGCTGCCGAACGCGCCGCTGCAAATATGCCAATTCAAGGCACGGAAGCCGACCTAATGAAAAAGGCCATGCTAGCAGTTGACCAAAAATTACCAAAAGAAGCCAAACTTATCCTACAGGTTCACGACTCTATGATTATTGAATGCGACGAAAAGCAGAGCGACGAAGTATCCGAAATACTCAAAACCGCGATGGAATCCGTTGCTCCAGAACTCCCAGTCAAACTCGCCGTCGACGTTACGATAGGCCATGATTGGGGAGAGCTCTAGTGACCTAGTCTTGACATTATAATAAAAAATTGTTATAATAATAAAACATACTTAAAAATAAATAAGGAGATTGGTTTGCGCATTGGGATTATTTCTGACGTTCATAGCAATATCGACGCACTTCGCGCCGTATTTCAGGAGTTTACGACTCGTGGCGTCGAAAAAGTGATTTGTCTTGGCGACATTCTCGGCCTTGGCGCTCACCCAGAAGAATGCGTACAATTCCTTAAAGAACATCAAAATCAAATGCTAGCCATTATTCGCGGCAACCACGAAGATTATCTCCTCAAAGAACTACCAATTTATAATCACAACAATAAAAATCTCGATAAACTCCCTCAAGAAATCATTGATTTATTTAAATGGAATCACGAACAGGTAAGCAGTGATTCCGTCGAATTCCTTAAACAACTACCGCGCGAAAAAATCATTACAGTAGAAGGGTATAAGATTTTCGCCTGTCACTATCCTATTGATCAACTTGGAAAGTATCGTAAGTTTTATTACCGACCAAACAGCACGCAGTGTAAGCTATTATTCAAAGGCATAAACTCCGAAATATTTCTCTTCGGTCACACTCATATTCGCTGCGTCGCAAAGACGCATACTGGCGAGCTATTTATTAATCCAGGCAGCGTCGGTTGCCCAATCGGCATTGAGGCGGCTAGTGCTGGTATTCTCAATATTTCTGACAGCAAACTAAGTTATGAGCAAATCGACGTTCCATACGACATCGATCGAGCCATCGATGACATGATGCAACACAGCAGCGAACTACCCGCCATCGATTACACAGTCAACCGTTTTTATCGCACGCTCAACGATTAGATACGCTTATGCTACAATAAAAGCATGGGTAAGATTTTGATTGTCGGCAATATTACAAAAGATGTTTATTTACGTCTCGACAACCGACAAAATAAGTTCGAAACCGACCAAAACGATATCCAATGGTTAGATTTCGCCTTTGACGGTTCAACGCATAAATTCTACAATCGCGTCTCAATATTCGGCGGCGCAAGTATCAGTCTTGAAGTGCTAACACGCTTTAAGCTTGATGCCGAAATATCTGGCACTTCCGCTACCTTCCTAGACGGTCAATTCGTCGCTAAAGATGCCGATACGGTCTATCGTTACATTCTTTGCCAAGATCGCCACGTAAGCTACCTTAGCCCAAGCGATTATTTGCAAACTTCTTGGGAAGCGCCGAAAGAACCTATTGAATGGCTCTACGTTGATCGCAGTGCTAATATTTCGCCTAAGCTATCTGAAGAGATCATAGCCTATTTAGAGCAAAATCCATCTGTTAAATTTGCCATTTTTGTCGGCAAATACAGCAACGTCAATGCCAATCATATGCGCGAACTAATTAGTCACGCAAATCTTACCATTACCGATGTCAAACTTGATCAAGAAGTTAAAAATCTTGTCATCATCACTCAGCATCATATCGAATATCAAGGCAAACGCGTACGCTGGCAGCTTGAAGATCGCCAAGACCTCATGACTCACCTAAGTTCGCATCTCACTATTGGCGCTACCGTATTTGGCGCGCTGGTACTTAATAAAAACGTCGACGAAGCTTTGCTCTTAGCTCGCGCGAATATCGAACGTTCAATCTTAAGCGCCAGCTCCAATATCGACACTCTTGAAGAAGAAATTTCTGACGACGAATATCGTATTGAAACTCATAACCCAAATAAGGAGGAAAATAACAAAATGTCCGAAGTAGAAGAAAACGCTAAAAAACTAGTCGCAGCCGGTCGTGGTATCTTAGCCGCTGACGAATCAGGTGGTTCTATTCATAAAAAGTTCGAGAGAATGAATATTCCAGATGACGAACAGCATCGTCGCGATTACCGCAACCTATTCTTTACTACGCCTGACCTTGAGAAATTCGTAAACGGCGTTATCTTATTCGACGAAACGGCTCGCCAGTTCTCCGACGACGGCCGCCCATTCGTCAAATTCCTTGCCGATATGGACATTTTGCCAGGCATCAAAGTCGACCAGGGTCTTGAACCATTTGAAGGCTCCGACGAAAAATACACGAAAGGACTCGAGGGCTTACCAGAAAGACTAGCCGAATACTACGAAATGGGTGCTCGTTTTGCTAAATGGCGCGCCGCCTTTGAGGTCACCGATCATAGCCCTAGCGAAATGGCGATTCAGAAAAACGCCGAGATTCTCGCCCAGTATGCGCTTGATTGCCAAAACGCCAATATTGTTCCAATCGTCGAGCCAGAATTAGTCTATGACGGCGATTATCCAATCGAGAAAAATATTGAATATACCGGGAAAATTCTCGATGCATTATTCGAAGAGCTGAAAAAGAAGAATGTCAGCCTTCCAGGATGCGTACTTAAAGTTAATATGGTATTAGCAGGGAAAAAGTATCACACTCAATCCACTCCAGCCGAGGTAGGTAAAGCTACTGCTGACGTACTGCGTGCTCACGTTCCAGAAGAACTCGCCGGCGTGGTATTCCTGAGCGGCGGTCAAACCGTAACTCAGGCAACTGAAAATCTTCAAGAAGTCACCAATAATGGCCCATTCCCATGGCCGGTAACCTTCTCCTTTGCTCGCGCATTGCAGGATCCTGCTTTAACCGCCTGGCAAGGCGATAACAATAACGCCGATGCGGCTCGCGCTGGTTTCCGCGAACGCCTCGTCGCAAACTGCGAAGCCCTAAAAAAGAAATAAGACCAGACATCAAAAATCCCCTCAATCATAGAGGGGATTTTTTGTTAGGCTTCTTTTTTTGTAAGGTTTTCAACCGTAATCGCAAATACTCTATTTAGATACTCTTCTATCTCTGATCGATTATATTTTTCCGGATTATCAATGCACTGAATAATAATTCCAACTATAGCCTGTGTAGAGAAATCAGCGATAAAGTTTTTGTATTTTTCTTCTAGTTTGCGACCATCACGAATCGACATGTCATTTATCGTCTTCATCGTCATCTCGCGCAAATTATTGAAAACAAATTCCATAAATACGCCACGTGCATCGGAATGAATTAATTTATATAGAAACGCACGGTCTTTTTCGACATAGTCTAGAGCAAAATGAATCGTTTTCTTATAATCCTCTTTTAAATCAAAGCTTTTTGTAGCTCTTAATAAACCATCTTCGAGCGTCCAGAAAACTAGATCATTGATACTCTCGAAATGGTAATAAAAAGTTTTGCGGTTTAAATTAGCAGCTTCAGCAACCTCACTAATCGATACCTTAGAGAGGTCTTTTTGTTCCAACGCCTCTTTGAGTGCGCCAGAAAGCATTTTGCGCGTATTGTAACTGGTTATTTCGTGCTTCATAATATCTTTCTTATTTCCCACATTTTACCATATTTTGCCCATCAAATGCCAGTTTTATCGGACATTTAGCCAAAAATTATCCAAACAAGAAAAAATCTCCTCTTTTCGAGGAGATTTTTGTTAAAATTCCGATTATTCTTCGGTCTTTTCTTCTGCAGCACCACTTTCAGCGGCAGCTTCAGCTTCAGCAGCACGAGCTTCTTCCGCAGCCTTATCGGCTTCAGCCTCAGCCTCACGCTCAGCAGCTTCTTGAGCAGGATCGTAGACGTTAGCAACAGCGGATTCTGGATCGAGCTCTTTATCGACGAGTTCAACACCTGCAGGTAATTGAAGATCGGAGATAACAATACCGTCCTCAATAGTCTTTAGGCCAGATGCATCAACGATGATAGATTCTGGAAGGTCGGCTGGCTTTGCCTTGACGTCGATCTCTTCCATAACCTGAAGAATAGCAAGATGTGCTTTGCTAGCGTCGGACTGTTCAAAGTTAACAATCTTAATTGGCGCAGTAGCTTCAACGACCTGGTTGGCGGAAATAGCCTGGAATTCGATATTCTGAATCGTGCGCTTAACAGGATCAAGATGTACGACCTTAACGAGAGCCATCTGCTTTTTGCCATCGATATCAAGATCGATAGGGGAGTGATAGCCAGCACTAAGTAGTACTTTTTCAGTTTCATTATATGAAGATTGCGTCAATACAGGCTCACCCTTACCGCCAAAAACGACCGAAGGAATCAAGCCTTGCTCACGCAAACTCTTTACTTTTTTACCAGTCAACTCGCGCTTCGCGAGAGACAATTTATCTTCGCTCATAAATTATATTTTCCTATTTTTATCCTTGTGCATATTTTACCCTAAATAACAGGGAAAGACAAGCGTAAGCGTCAAGTGTTAATATTTATCCAATAAACTCTTCTTACTTGAGTCGTTATTCAATGATTCGCTGTCGCTACCGGGCGCAACGATGCTAAAATATAAGCATGAGCGGTGACGTCATATTTATTTTGGCGCAAGTTTTCGCCTTTCTTGGCTGGATTTTTTTGCTCTACAGCTATTATAAAGATGACATCCAAAAACTTCTTCGCATTCAGATTATAGCCGCTATTTTCGATACTCTAAGCTACGTCTTA
>CAMNFE010000008.1 GCA_946537195.1 uncultured Candidatus Saccharibacteria bacterium
GCCATAGTTTCAATCTCTTCGGCAGAGAAGCGTTTCTTTAGAAACTTATCTTTGCGTAGCATTTTTGCCGATTCAATATTATGCGTCTCGTTATCTACTAGTCGCCCTAAATCGTGATAGGCTGCAATAATATATACCATATCCGCATTTACCTCTGGTGCTTGCTCCATAAAACGCATACTTCGCGTAATTACTTGCTGGATATGTTTATCTGTGTGCCCACCGATTCCGTTATACTGTGGCAGAATTTCCGTCTCAATATACTTTTTTATTTCTGTACTCACTTTTTCCATACAAAAATTATATAATACTATCGGTGGTGAACCTTTATTTTTCCTCATACGAAAGGAAGGAGTGATAACTTGAGTAAGCAGAACGCTAGAACCCTTGAGGTTTACGAACAAACCGCTAAACAGTATCTTGCCAACTCTATCGAACATGACAATCTTGACCTCGCCAAAGCACAGCGTAAGCGTGCCAAGCTCAACGATTTTATCGAGCGTAGTTTTGCTACCCTGCCAAAGGGCGCAAAAGTATTAGAAATTGGCTCTGCCGACGGCGAAAATGCCAAATACCTCGCAGGACTCGGTTTCGATGTTACTGCTAGCGACATGGCAACGGATTTCTTAGACGAGCTCAAGCGTCAAAAGCTCAAGTTTATTAAACTTGATGCTATTCGCGATGCTTTTCCTGATCGCTATCATGGCATTTTTTGCTGGCGTGTTATGGTTCATTTTACCGATTCCGATGTCCAAGTCCTCCTCGACAAAGCCTACAATGCTCTCGAGCCAGGTGGTCGCATTGTTTTCAACGTTATCAATCGCGACAGCAAAGACGTAGATGATGAATGGGTAGATTTTCCGGGCGAATATCACATGGGGGCGCTTCGTTACTATCATTATTTCCGCGAAGAAGATCTGCGCAGGATTATCGCCAAGACGGATTTTCGCATCGTCGATGCTCATCTTGAGGGCGGCGATGCCGGAAACAAATGGCTCGTTTTCGTACTTGAGAAATAAGACCCAAATCCCCCTTCTTGGGGGATTTTTCATTATAATAAAAATATGGTACATCTTAAAATTGCAAACCTTAATGTTAGCGGTGGTTTTTATATCGGCAATGAAGATACTGAGTATCTTGACCGTGCCGCCGTCGATTCTATTGACGATAAGCTGCTCAATCAGATTATTGATTTTATCAACACTAAAGACCTCGACCTTATCTGTTTCCAGGAAATCATCACGACAGAAGATGTAAAATACATCCAAACTCTCACTGAAAAGACTCCGCTCAAATATGCTGAAAGTTTCGAGCTTAGCGAATGTAATATTGTTAAAGACACTAGATGCGGCGTTGCTATTCTTTCTAAATACCCGCTTTCCGTTATTAAAAAAGAACTTTTTCCCAACCCAAAGCTTTCTAAAACAACCAGTTCTGGCAACACTTACTACACCTACGACAAAGGCTATCTTCTTTGCGAGGTAAATTTAGACAACCAAAAACTTGCCGTCATGACTCATCACGGTTTTCCGTTCCGTCGCTTCAATTCTAGCCCTGAGGCTAATCCTGCTATCTTTTCTTTCTTTGATGAAGCTATCTCTTCCCAAAATCCCGACATCATTACTGGCGATTTTAATGCTGACGATTTTATGTCGCTCATGCCGCATACTAACGCCAACTACATCCGCACCATTAATGAGGTCACTACGGTAGATGGTCATAAATTCGATGACATTTTACTCCGCAAAAACACCGCATTCGCTTCAGATATCGTCAAAATCCTATCCGATCACTACCTAATTATTGCGGATGTCACTTTATAGTATTAGTTACCGAATATTAATTTTCGTAACGTATCTGTTTGTCTAAATCTCTAATCTTTAATATCTCTTCACCAGATAATTCAAAATCAAATATCTTAAAGTTTTCTTCTATTTGATTCTGTTCGCTACTGTTTGGAATGGCCACATAGCCTTCTTGAAGTTGCCAGTGCAAAAGAATCTGCGTCTCTGTTTTATTATGCCGTTTAGCGATTTCTTTCACTACTTCATCGCTGCCATGTAGCGGATTCTGCGCCTCAATTATAATGTCAAACTTACTGGCATTTTCTTGTAATTTCGTGTTCTGGTATTGGATGTGGTTTTCATTCTGAATCACCGCCGGCGTAATCGTAGCAAAGGAAAATACTTCATCTATTGCTTCTTTCGTATAATAGCCCGCAACTCCAATCGAGTGAACCTTGCCGGCGCGTACACCTTCCTCAAGGACGCGATAAGCGGCTTTGTCTTCAGCTTCTGACTTGTGTTGTATTAGTAGCAAATCTATGTAGTTTGTTTGCAATTTTGATAGGGAAGAAGTGTAGTCATTTGACATGATTCTTGTAGAAATAAAGATATCTTCGCGCCTCACGATGCCGTCTTTGATTGCGCGCTGAATTCCTTTTCCTACACCAGTTTCATTTCCATATTGTTGCGCGGTATCTATCAGGCGGTAACCGGTTTTAAGCGCCATATAAACTGCCTCTTCTGCGGTCGCATCGTCCATTGATTGAGTGCTTAAACCAATTGTCGGCATTTCGTAACCACTATTTAAGCGTACTGTTTTTGCGACTTTTCCAGAGGATATATGCTCACCTCTTGCGTCTATCAATTCCGGTTCGTTTTCGGTGGTAGAATTGTTATCTTTCTTCAAGAAGAAAAATGCGCCAAAAACCACCACGATAATGCCAACTACCGTTACTGCTATAGTTTTTCGCCTGCTCATTTTACTCCAAATATACTTTTATAATAGCAGTTATGGTTATTTTTTGCAGCAGCTATTATCGCTAATTGGTTTTTTCGATTGCTAATCCAGAGTCGGTAAAGTGATATTTAAAGGTATAAATATTTTCTTTTTCGTCCTCAATCGTGAAGGTATATTCGCCGCCCTTTATGCCACTAACCCTTACGTTGTAGTGGTCGCCAGAGTCGATTAACTCTACATTTCCTTTTTTAGTACCAGTGACAGATTGTATAAAGGCGCCATTGCCATATTCGAGGTTATATTCTTCCAAAGAATAATAAGTTTCGTTCATTTTTTCGCCACCAATAATAATTAAGAATGCCACTAATGCAACGATAGATATCGCAGCTACAATTCGTTTTGGCATTTTCTTCGAGAAAATCCCATAGCACATAATTGGGATAATAGCGAAACAATAGATAGCGGACAGCAAATGGTTAGGGAATTGCTCAACGGAAGATTGCGCAAATCCGATGCCGGCAAATATTAAGTAAATAGCCGCAACGGAAAAGATTAAAGCCCCTAAAATATTATCCTTCTTCATATACCAAGCGATAAAACCGCCGGGAAGCGTCAAAAAGGTAATTGTAAGCCAGTATGGATAATAACCGAAAATCCCCCAACCCATAGTATTAAATGGAACTTGTAATAAATAGATAAGCGGTTGTGAAATTAGGAAAAAAACGAAAGTCTTCAGCGCCGCCTCAAGTGGCTTTTTGCAGTTCACGATTACGATTACTGCGAGCAGAATCCACACTTCAACCGTAGCTACTATGTCATGAAAGGAGTTTCCGTCCGGCACTAATAATGCCATCAGGGCCGTATAGACGCCGGCGAGAATCGCGAAAATAACCACGCGTTTCCAGGTCATCTCGATACCGCCAAACAACTTCTTAATTAAGCCACCGAAGGTTAATTTCTTGTCTGCTTTTTTCTTTTTAGCTTTTTCTTTCTTCTTTGCTTCTTTAATTTCTTCCTCTGCCATAAGACTATTGTACCCGTTTTTATAGATATTCCACTAATTCTGCTATTTCTTTGCGCTGGTCATGTAACGTACTGCCGTGATCCTCTTCTGAACGGTAGCCTAACGGTAATACGCATACTGGCTCAATAGTTTCCGGCAAGTCAAATTTCTTGGCGAGCTCGTCATTTCCCCAAGCCCAAGTCCAAATATTATCTACGCCAAGGCTGGTTGCCGCGAGCATCATATGTGTCGCCACAATACAGGCGTCAATCACGCCGCTGCTATGCACGCCGTCTGTCGAAAAGCCATTCGTGTTGTCCGCGCAAACTAATAGGGAAATTGGCGCTCCGTAGCGGCAAGGGTGGGTTTCGTCCAGCTTCTTGACGGCGTCTTCGCTTTCGATGACGTAAATCTTAAAATCCTGTAAGTTTTTAGCGGTCGGTGCAATTCGGCCTGCTTCTAAAATCTTGTCTAGCTTTTCGCGCTCTAAAACTTTATCACTAAAACGGCGTGTTGAACTACGTTCTTTTATAACTTTTTCAAAATCCATAAAACCTCCTTTTTGGTCGGGGCTACCAGGATTGAACTGGCGACCTCACGTCCCCCAGACGTACGCGCTTCCACTGCGCCAAGCCCCGTTACTTATATTATAATTAAAGCATGAAACTCTTACTTCACACTTGCTGCGCACCATGTAGTGTTTATTGTATTAAGACTTTGCGCGCTAATGATATCGAGCCAACGCTTTATTGGTATAACCCAAACATTCATCCGTATCAGGAGTATAAAGCACGCCGTGATTGCCTGCGCGAATATGCTAAAGCCATTAAAGTCGATCTGCTTGAAGACGACGCCTATGGTCTCGACGAATTTGTCTGCAATACCTACGATAAACTTTCCACCCGCTGTCAGGATTATTGCTATCCAAAACGTCTTCGCCAAGCTTTTGAATTTGCCAAGGAGAATGGTTTTGATACAATCACGACTACTTTGCTTTATAGTATTTATCAAAAGCATGATTTCATTAAAAGTCTGATGGAAAATCTATCTGTAGAATATGGCATAGATTTTTATTATCATGATTTTCGTGAAGGTTGGAAAGAAGGGCAGGAAGAGGCGCGTCGCATTGGCCTTTATATGCAAAAATATTGTGGCTGTGTTTTTTCGGAAGAAGAGTCGTTTATTGGTCGCGAAATCTCTCGTAAGATGCAAAAGGCCGGCATTCCGCCGACTAATGCCAATGTTCGCAAAGTAATCGAAAAAAGCAAAGTCGATAATATCGTCATCCCGGGCAAATTATCTGAGAATATATAAAAAATATCTCCCCTATGGGAGATATTTTATTTAGCGTCCATTCTTCAAATTGAAGTGTTTGCGCTTTTCGCTATGCTTGTGATTATTGTTGCGATTAAGCTTAGCCTTTGGGACTTTGCATTTAACTTTGCGTGCCATTATAACCTCCAAGTTTCCGAATTATTTATCAGCCTTGGCAGCCTTTTTCTTGGCTTCCTTTTTGGCTTTAGCTACCTTATTGCCGAGTTGTGCTTTCATAGCGGCAGCTTTCTTAGCGCGAGCCTTGAAGCGATCAACACGACCCTCGGTATCGATAATCTTCTCTTCGCCAGTGAAGAATGGATGAGAAGCGCTTGAAATCTGCATCTTTACGAGTGGATACTCTTTGCCATCCTCCCACTTGATGGTTTCTTCCGACTTTGCGGTTGAGCGAGTCAAAAACGAAAAACCAGCTTGCTCATCGGCGAATACCACAAAACGGTAGTCTTTAGGTTGAATTGATTTTTTCATAATTAACGCCAATTATATCAGATAAAACACCGATACGCAAGTCTGCAAAAGTGGGGTATTTTTTGCTATAATTAAGCATAAGAATAATTAGGAATCAAAAATGTCTCCAGAGGATCCAAATAATCCGGGGCTTAACACAAAGAACCCAGATCTAAGTTCCGTGCCTTTGCCGGAACCGGCACCAATTAAATCTCCATATGCGCCAGTTGGCGGCACTCTTGGTGAAGTTGCTCAAGGTGTTGAAAACCATGATGCTGCTACCCCAGCTCCAGTTTCAACTCCTGTTGAAACGCTTGGCGACGTAGGTCAGGACGGCCCAAAGCCAGTCGCGCCAACTACTCCAGAAACAACAGGAGATCCACAGTCAGCTATAACACCTGATGCTACTGTGACTCCAGTCGTTCCACCGCAAAAGAAGAAAAAGCTTCTTCCGCTAATCATTGTTGCCGTCATTCTCGTTGCTGCCGCTATTGTCTGCGTTTTATTGTTCGTCGGGAAGAGCAATGAGAATAAAAAAGACAGCATAGTTGGTAGTGACACTTCTTTCTTTAAAACCAACAATTTCGTTATTGACTCGTCTGAAAGTGGCAGTAAAAAATTTGCCATCTATAGCCCAGAAGGTAAGCCTGTTACCGGTTTTGACTACGAATATTTATCCGAAAGCATCATCAATAATTCTCTATTAGCAATCAAAGACGGCAAATATCTAATTATTGATTCCGAAGGCAAAGAAATCGTAAAAGCCGGCGAATACGATACCATTGTTGAGCTTGGCGGTCTCTATGGTGCCAAAAACGGTGAAGGTAACTTCCTTCTCACTGGCAAGGGCGAAAAAGTTCTTCAATATAACAATGAATTTGATAAGTATAGTGACTATGAAGGTGAAAGCCGATCTGCCTATACGATTTTTAGAAATGACAAACATTTTGTCATATATAACCCATTCGGCGAGCGGGTTACGGAATTTGACAGCGAAATCGTACCAACAATCACTTCGGGGCATCTCGAAGAAGGCGACGCATCGGTCGTAGTTTATAGTGACGGCGTAATTGTCTTTAATGATAAGGGCATGGAAACGCGTCGCATTAAGAAGCACATTACTGAGCAAATGTACGCAATATTTGTTTCCAAAACGTCTAATGTAATTGGTCTTTCGTCCGTCAATGAGGAGCTTCAAGAAGTATTAGGTAGCGTCTCCGCGCCTCGAGATAGTAGGAAAAACTCGTTAATTATAAAAGATAAGTTTTACGAATACGACCAACGCGAATGTGACGGTCTTTATTATGACGATACCTATGTCGAAAACGACGAAGACGGCTATGTGCTATGCGTGAAGGGTATAGATAACTATCCAATTCTTCCAAACGGCAATCTTTCAGAATATAAATATTATTCATCTAGCCGCACTGCTGGCACGAGCGGCACGATGCTCCCGCTTGGCCTAGAGTCTTATGGGGCCCCAGTTAAAGCGGAAGGTTATGAGCATAGATTCGAAATAGTCGATCACAATAAGCGCGTTCAGAATTTTGTAGCAAACGATTCTACAGATTATAATTTTATGGGCATGTTCGATAACTATATCGTTCAGAAAATCAAAAAAGTAAAGACAGAAGACAAAGATAAAACCAAGGAGAGTGCAGAAGTTACCTTCTACGATAAAAAGGGCGAGAAAATCTGCACCTTTAATAAAACCGGTTACGAGTCAACCACTGCCACTCCAGGCATGATTATGAAAAACATGTACAGCGTAAAAACCCTAAGCAATAGTGACGTTAAAGGCTTTGTTAATGGTGTGGCGCTCGTCAGGAAAGTCGGCGCACCATACGGTGAATATGTTCGCATCAACAATGAATGCGAAGTTGAGGATGAGAAAACAGTATATGTCGATTTAAGCGAATATGATGGCTATACTTTTCTGATAAGTAAAGAAGCAAACGGAAAATACAAACAGATGCTTCTAAATAAAAAAGGAAAAGAAATAGCGTCAAATATCGTCGATAAGTCTTATTCCGACAAGCCTTCTCGCTTGGCTGGAGGGTATATTCTCTTTAAGAACGGTAGTAAAACGCAGCTTTTAATTAATGGCAATGTCGCTCACGAGTTCGAGCATTTCTGTCTAATGAATGTATCGTTGCGTTGGACTAGTAAATATTCTATTTATGATGCCGCAGGCGCATCGCCGTATTGCGCCGATAAAGAGGCGGTCGCAGGCGAACATTATTATTTCCTCCCAGACGGTAAACAGTTTTACTATTGGAAAGAGAAAGGATTAAAGGATTAATGATGGAAGAGCAAGAATCAACTCCTACCAATACTAACTCGGAACAGTCAGAATTCAAGCCAGAAATTGATGCTCCGATTGATCCGAAAACCGGCGTTAGCGCAAATACAAAAGCTAAAAGTACAAATGTCATTAAAGTTCTGATTGTTGCAATTCTTGTCGCAGGGTTAGTGTTAGGGCTCGTTTTTGTTCTTATCCAGCTTATCGAAAGAGGCATGCCAGGCTCGCCTTATGAACATGACGCATATTTCATTCCCGAGAAATCCACCTCGAATACAAAGTATGCCCTCGTTAAGGAAGGCGGCGAGGTCCTTACCGAATTCAATATCGAAAAATATAGCAGCTTTATCGATGGCTTTGCGCTCGTTAAGACCTCGGAGGGCTGGGGCGTAATTAATGACAAAGGCGAAATGACAATTAAGCCGGATAAATATGATGGCATGTCGCGCGTTGGTGGCCTTATCTCTGCACTTGAACCTGGTTCTGCTGAGCGTAAACTATTGCACGGCTCTGGACGTGTCGTAACTACTTTTGAAAGTTCCAAGAATAACAAAATTGGCTCTAAAATTGACGGCGGTGCTCTAGCGGTTGCCATCAATCGTGGCGATAATCAATATGACATTTATAACGCCCACGGCGATCACGTTGCAAAAATCGAATCCGAGAAGCAGCCAGCTATCAGTTATTATTCTCCTACTGGCGATAATGAAGATTCTATTACTGCCGTCTCTTATTCAAATGGTATTTTTGCTTTCAGAAACAAAGATTATTCTACGATTTTTCAACATAAAGACAGCAAGAAGTTATATACCCTTTCCGGCTCTTCTTATGATGGCTCTCAGCTCATATTTATGCGTACTGAAAAGGATAAACAGAAAAAGACTTCCTATACCTACACCTACACGCCAACTAAATATTATTATGCCGCCTACACAGCTAAGGGCTTTAAAGAATATGATGATAGATGTCAAAGTCTGCGCATGAATTCCGACGAAATTCGCCCGACTGGCTACATTACTTGCTACGTCAAGGGTGAAGGCGAGTATTTTGTAGACGATAAAGGCGAACTGCGCAAAATATCTGATACTAAAGAAAGATATATCATTATCGACACTAGCCATTACGCTAAATACAGTATTATCGATAAAAGTCTTACTATCGGTAGTAAGACTATTCAGGGTGCCTATAGTGCAAACGCTGCGAGTGCAAATTATGTTATTCGCAATGGCTACACTTCCGGATCAAATAGCGTTTTCTACGACAAAGAAGGTAATGTGATTTGCCGCACCATGAATAACGTTAGTGGCGGTTTCGACGCGAACAATGTTGCAATTGCGCGCGAGCCATCTTTAAGCCAGTACTATTTGATTGATAAAAATTGTAAAACTATCTCCAAAAACTACAGCAGCATTTCTAAACTTGGTTCCAAATATTACTATGCCACTATGCGTACAATGAAAGATGGCAAAAGCGAGTATACATATTCTTTGCTCGACACAAGCGGCAAGGAGAGACTTAATGATAAAGGATATACCTATTTCACGCGCGCTTCATATCGCGGCCCACTTAAAGATATGATTCTGGCTCGTGGCACAGAAAGCGGAAAGAACCAGTATGACCTCTACGACGCGGATCTCAATAAGATTACTGAGTGCGCAAGCGCAACCTATGATAGCTCACAAGATATGGCTCGTGTTAGAACAGATAAGCTCTATAAATTCTACACTAAAGAAGGAAAAGAAATATATTCCACGCCAATCGGCGAAGGCGCTGATAGCAGAACTTAATCGCGTTTATATAGCTTTTTCGTAATATCTTCTAGTTTTTGAGTGCCATTTTCGAGTTGATAATAATGGCGAACGTAGAATAGGACTACGATTACAAATAGCGCTGTGACGATTCCGAGACAGATACTAAGCATGCTGCCAGATTGATTTGGTACGTTGATTGTGGTAAACAAGAACATCGCAAAGAAGATAATCATAAACAGCGCGAAGAAGAAAGTTACAATGAGATGAATCAAGCGTTCATGCTGGAATTGTTGCACCATCGTTTTGTGATATTCGATTAACTCAGGTGTTGGATTTTTGCTTGCTTTTTCGATTTCTTTTATATAGTCTCGTAATTTCTTATCCATAACTACATTTTACTACATTCCTCACTAGTAATAACAGAGATAAGATGTTATGATAGATTCATATGTTAGACATTAATTACATCCGTGCGAATCGCCGCAAGGTAGAGGATGCAATTCATAACAAGGGCTACACAATTGATCTGGCCGAAATCCTCGCACTTGATGACGAGCGTAAGACTCTGTCGCAAAAAATCGACGGCTTACGTCAAGAACGCAACCAAATTTCCGCTCAGATGAAGAACGGCAAGCCTGACCAGGCTTTAATCGAAAAGGGAAAGGCCCTCAAAAAAGAGCTTTCCGAGTTAGAGCCAAAACTTTCTGAGATCGAGAAGAAATATCTTTCATTACTCAAGACCGTACCAAATGTACCAGAAGATGATGTTCCTGTTGGTCTTTCTGAGGATGAGAATGAAGTCGCCGAAGTTATCGGCAAACCGCGCGAGTTTAATTTCACCCCAAAGAATCACTATGAAATTGGCCAAGAGCGTGGCTGGATTGACAAAGAGCGCGCCTCTAAGGTCACCGGTGCTCGTTTCGCTTATATTAAGGGCGATATGGTCAAGCTTCAGATGGCGATCGTCAATTTCGTCATGGACAGCCTCTCTGACGAGCGCGTCATAAAAGAAATTGTCGAGAAAAATGGTCTTGATGGCGTCTCTACCAAGCCTTTCACGCTTGTTTTGCCACCATTAATGCTTCGCACCGAAATGTATGATGCTATGGATCGCCTAGAGCCTCGAGAAGATCGCTACAAGATTGAAGGCGAAGAACTTTGGCTCCAGGGTAGTGCTGAACATGTCCTTGGATCCATGCATGCCAATGAAATTTTTACTGAAGAAGAACTTCCAGCTCGTTATTTGGGCTATGCTACATCCTTCCGTCAAGAAGCCGGTACTTACGGCAAAGACATGGAAGGCATTATTCGTATGCATCAATTTGACAAGCTTGAGATGGAAAGTTTCTCTACGAAAGAGACGAGTCGCAAGGAGCATGAACTCTTCGTAGCTATCCAACGTTGGCTCCTTGAACAACTTATGCTTCCATATCGCGTGATTCGCAAATGTACTTTCGATATCGGCAAACCTGATGCCAGAGGTATCGACATGGAAGTTTGGCTCCCAGGCCAAAATAAGTACCGCGAAACGCACACCGCAGACTATATGACGGATTATCAATCGCGCCGCCTTAACACGCGTGTTCGCCGCGAAAATGGCGATGTCGAACTGGTACACACCAACGACGCTACCGCTTTTGCGTTAGGCCGCATTATGATTGCTGTCATCGAGAACAACCAGAACGAGGATATGACCGTTCGCGTCCCAGAAGTTCTGCGAAAATATATGAATGGAAAGGAGATCTTGTAATGATCGAAAATATTGATATTAGTGGCTCTAATTATGATGTTGAAGAGAGCCTGCAGAAATACGTTCAGAAACGTATTGGTAAGCTTGACCGCTACCTCCCACGTCAAAATCGCAAAGATTTAGTTGCTAAGGTGGTCGTCACGCAGGTCAATCGCGATCATGGCAACAAATATGAAATCTCCGCTACGCTCGATATTCCAGGCGGCAAAGTTCTTAACGCTAAAGATGAAGCATCCAACGTTTTTGCTGGTGTTGATATTCTCGAAGCTAAGTTAACTGGTCAGATTCGCCGCTTTAAGACTGAGAAAACTAATTATGATAAGAAAGGATTCCTCAAGCGCTTCTTAAAGAAGTAAGCTGCGTGATATACTGATACGATGAAAGAGAAGAGGTCAGAAGAGAAGCAGAACAGGGTGGAAAAGGCGAAAAAGGCCGAAATTGAAGCAAAAACCAAAAAGACCAAAAAAGCTCCGAAAGAAAAGAAACCGACCGACAAACTTGCCGACAAATCCGGCATGACCAAATTTTTGCAGCACATCTTTGGTGATGCACAAAAACGCACTCTCCGTCGCTTGAGTCGTCGTGTTGATGGAATTAATAAATTAGGCGCTAAATATTCTGAGATGTCCGACGAAGAGCTTCAGGCTCAAACCGAAAAGCTCAAGAAGCGCATCGCAAAGCTAACCAAGCAAGAACAAGCTAAGATCGCTCTTGAAAAGGTTAAAGCCGAAAAAGCCAAGAAAGACGGTAAAAAAGAAGATAAGAAAGATAAGAAGTCTAAGAAAAAACCAGTTCAAGATGACGCTAAAGCGCTTGATGCGGTTTTGCCAGACGCTTTCGCAGTAGTTCGCGAAGCTAGCGAACGTGTGCTTGGCATGCGTCCATTCGACGTCCAGCTCATCGGTGGTATCGCCCTTCACGAAGGCAACGTGGCCGAGATGAAGACTGGTGAAGGTAAAACTCTTGTTGCTACTCTTCCGGTTTATCTCAATGCCCTTAATGGCCGCGGTGTACATGTTGTCACCGTAAACGATTACCTCGCACAGCGCGACGCCGGCTGGATGGGGAAACTTTACAACTGGCTCGGTCTATCTGTAGGCGTCATTATTAATGAAGCTAGCTTCTGTTATGATCCAGAATATATCAACGAAGATCATGACGACGAACGTATGCAACACCTTCGTCCATGTACTCGTAAAGAGGCCTATAACTGCGATATTACCTACGGTACCAACAACGAATTTGGTTTCGATTACCTTCGCGATAACATGGTCAAGGATGCGGAATTCCTTCGCCAACGCGAACTTAACTTCGCTATCGTAGATGAGGTCGACTCCATTCTTATCGACGAAGCTCGTACGCCACTTATTATTTCTGCTCCAGCTGCAGATAACCCAGAAAGCTATTATCAGTTTGCTAAGGTTTGCGCTCAGCTTAGCGATGAAGATTACGTCGTTGACGAAAAGCGCCGCACTGTTGCTTTGACTGATGAAGGTGTCGAAAAGGTCCAAAAGATTCTTGGCGTAGAAACCCTTTATTCTACTGACAATACCCGTATTGTTTACCACCTTGAGCAAGCTCTTCGTGCTCAGACTCTCTTCCATCGCGATAAAGATTATGTCGTAACCAACTCTGGTGAAGTTATTATTGTCGACGAACATACTGGTCGTCTCATGCAGGGCCGTCGTTATAACGAAGGTCTCCACCAGGCTATTGAGGCCAAGGAAGGCGTAGTTGTTCGCCAAGAGTCTATGACTCTCGCGACCATTTCCTTCCAGAACTTCTTCCGCCTTTACCGCAAGCTTTCCGGTATGACCGGTACTGCGTTTACTGAGGCTGAAGAGTTCCAGCAGATCTATGCTCTCGATGTCGTACAGATTCCACCGAACAAGCCAATCATTCGTGTCGATAAGGACGACCTTATCTATCGCACTACCGCTGCAAAGCTTAAAGCTATCGCGGCCGAGGTTAAACATTACCATGAACGCGGTCAGCCAGTTCTAATCGGTTCCGATTCCATCGAAAACAACGAGATGATCGGCGCTTATCTAGAACAGCAGGGTATTCCATTTGAAATTTTGAACGCTAAGAACAACGAGCGTGAGGCTGCGATTATCGCTAAAGCTGGTGAAAAGGGTGCTGTTACTCTCGCTACCAACATGGCTGGTCGTGGTACAGATATCAAGCTCGCTCCAGGTGTTGCTGATCTTGGCGGTCTCGTCGTGATTGGCACTGCTCGTCATGATTCTCGTCGTGTCGATAACCAGCTCCGTGGTCGTGGTGGCCGTCAGGGCGATCCAGGTACCACTCAGTTCTTCGTATCTTGTGAAGATGACCTCATGCGCATCTTCCAGGGCGACCGCATTGCTGTTTTGATGCAACGTCTTGGTATCGATGACGATATGCCAATTCGCAACCGTACTATCAGTAAAACTCTCGAGCAAGCTCAGAAACGTGTTGAGGGCTTCAACTTTGATTCCCGCAAAAACGTCGTCCAGTACGATAACGTTATTAACCGTCACCGCAAAGTTGTCTATACTATGCGCCGCAAGATTCTCGACGGCGACAATATCCGCCCAGAGATTACACGTCTTTATAAAGAGGAGATTGCCGAGCTTGTCCAGTTTAGCTCTCGCGTTAACAAGAAGTTTGCCGAAAACTTCAAACGTGTCTTCGAACTAGATGATGACTTAATTGATACCATCGGTCTTACCCGTAAGGAGAAAGATCGTAATCGTCTCGCTCTTGCTGCTATCGAAGAAATGTACCATGACAAAGAGCTCGAATTTGGCGAAGAAACCATGCGTAAGATTGAGCGTGAGGTTTATCTCAACGTTCTTGATACGCTCTGGATGCAGCATCTTGAAAACATGCAACATCTCCGTGAAGGTATTCACTGGCGTTCTGTTGGTCAGCGCGATCCACTCGTAGAATATCGCTCTGAGTCTCAGAAGCTCTTTGATGGTCTTCAGCGCGCACTTCGTGAAGAGGTCATGCATATCCTTCTCTCGATTCGCCCACAAGACGTCGCTGAAGTTTCCGACGATAAGTACGAAACTGAGCTCACCAAGATGGCCGATTCCGCTACCGAAAAGGGTGTTAATGAAATCTCCGCCGGTGAGAAGAATCTTGACGACGAATTTAGTAAAGACGAAAATGGCGTTGGCAAGCCTGCTGAGCGTCGCGGTCGTGGCCCAGCCACCTCTAGCAAGAACGCTAATCGCAACGCCAAACGCAATCAAGCTCGCAAGAATAAGAAGAAAGCGCGCCAGAATAAAAAGAAAGGTCGCCGCTAGAAAAAAGAACGCGACCAAACTAGGCCGCGTTCAAGCGATATTATAATAATAGCATATTTTTGCATCAAAGTCAAGCATAAGCATAATGAAACATTCAATTGAAGAAGTACATCTGAAAAACGGCGCCCGTGGGCTACTCATTGACGCGCCCGGCTCTGCCGTTATCAATATCAAGATGATTTTTCGCGCCGGCAACAAATTTGTCAAAAAACCAGAGATTTACGAAGTTGCTCATCTGATGGAGCACATGGCTTTTGGTCGTAATGCTGAATATAAAGACGAGCAAGCTTATGAGGCCGAATTTACCAAGAACGGCGCCTATCATAACGCCTGGACCTCAGATAGCTTCATTGCCTACGAAGCCGAATGCGCAGATTTTGAATGGAAACGTATTTTGCAACTTCAGGAACTCGCCATTGCCAAGCCTAAATTTAACGAGGAAGAGCTAAAGAGCGAGAAGGGGAACGTCCGCTCCGAGCTTACCGGTTATCAGAATGATTACGCTCGTTTGATTTGGCCAAAGCTCCAACAAGAGCTTGGCGAACCTGTTTTAACCTACGCTGAACGCCTTAAGACCATCAATAATATTGAGCTAAAAGATGTCCGCGAACATCATCGTCGCACCCATACGGCCGCTAATATGCAGTTCATAATCACCGGTAGCCTCCGTGGTCGCAAGCGCAAAATTATCAGCATGCTTGAAAACTGGGATTTGAAGCCTGGTGAGAAATTTGAAGTTCCGATGAGCGCTTATGTTGGCACTGATCCAGTCCTGATTCGTCGCAAAGATGCCGCCAATGTTTGTTTTGGCTTCTCGTTTATTATCCAACGTCCGCTTGAGCCAAAAGAGCAATATGCCATGAGCTGTCTCAATCACATCCTAAACGGCACGATGAGCAGCAAAATTTTTGGCGCCGCTCGCAAACGTGGTATCGTTTACGGTATCGGTTCTAATGCAGAAAACGACAAATGGAGTAGTTCTTGGGACTTTGATGGGGAAGTAAATCACGAAAACGCTACTGAACTCTTTGATCTTATCGCCGTCGAGCTCGCTCGCATTATTAATGGCGACATTAGTGAAGAGGATATTACTGCTGCTAAGACTTATGCCTTAGGCCGCCATCAAATGCTCGCTCAAACCGCCGACCAAATTAGCAGCTATTATATGCGCGAATATATCACCACCAACACCTATGAGCCACTCAGTGAGGCGCCAAAGATGATTGATGCGATCGATAAGGGCACTATCGTTAGCCTCGCGCGCGAGTTTATGCAGTCTGGCATCTCTGGTTTGGCCGCCGTTGGCAACATGAACAAATCTGTCGTTGACGAACTCTGGTCCCGCGTGCTCGGCGCTATCTGATATAATGTCCTTAATGGATAAGAATAGTAAAGACGTAAAAATTCTTGCTGTCGTCGGCATGTGCGGCAGTGGCAAATCGACAGCTATCGAATACTTAACCGAACGCGGTGTTCCGAAGGTGTATTTTGGTGGCGTTATTTATAAAGCTATGGAAGAAGCTGGCATCCCGCGTACTGAAGATGGGGAGAGCGAAAAGAAATTCCGCGAAGAAATTCGCAAAAAAGAAGGCAAAGATTTTGTTGTTAAGCGCGCCATTCAGGAAGCCAAAAAGTTAATTGAGGCTGGCCAAAAACGCGTCGTGCTTGACGGAGTTTATAGCTGGACTGAATACAAGATTTTGCGCAAAGAATGGCCGACCGAAATGACCGTAGTAGCAATTGTTGTACCGAAAGCTTTACGCCGTAAACGTGTCGCCGAGCGCCCTGACCGTCCATTCGATGCTCAAGCCATTGCTGAACGTGACCGTAGCGAGATCGAAAACCTCGAAAAAGGCGGCCCAATCGCTATCGCTGATTATTACGTAGATAACTCTGGTACCGTTGAAGAATTCCATGAAGCGTTCGGCAAACTAATGAAGGATATTCATTTTATAGACTAGTATGAAAGATCTTCAAATATCGTCTCAGGAATTAAATGTTCTCCTAAAGGAGCTAGAAAAGACCACAAAGCTTCCGGGCGATGTTGTGGAATTTGGTTGCTATGCGGGCGATACTTCAGTTGTATTGGCCGAGGCAATTAAAAACGACACTAGTAAGTGGCTTTATCTTTACGATTCTTTTGAAGGTCTTCCAGCTAAAACCGAAGAAGACCAATCTGGTAGTGGCCGTTTTGAAGAGGGCGCGCTCAAGGTGTCTCCTGAGACCGTTGCGCGTAAGTTTAAGAAATATAACCTACCGGATCCTGTAATTACCAAGAAATGGTTTGATCAAATTGATTCGTCAGATTTGCCAAATCAAATTGCCTTTGCGCTCTTAGACGGAGATTTTTATCAGTCCATCAAGATTAGCTTTCAAAAAATTGAGCCACTAATGGTTGATGGTGGCATTATTGCAATTCATGATTACCGCAATTCTGAACTTCCTGGTGTCGCCCGTGCCGTGAATGAATTCTTCGAGGCGCATAGCGATGAATACGATTTTAGGCTAGTTGAAACGCTTGCTATCTTAGAGCGGAAGTAAAAAGACTGCTAATGCGATCACAGCTAAATGTGCCGGATAGAATATATACCCGAACCATTTTGGTAGGCGATGGCCGAGTTTTCCGTTATAAAGTATGATTGGAAATATTGCGAGCAGCGCAAAAAGCTGTAGGAAGAATCTTTTCTCGTTGACATAAACCGTTGTAGATACAAAGAGTACCGCAACATAGCTAAGCCAGCGCCAAATCTGGTATTTTTTCTTTGCCAAGAACTTTGAAGCTAGGTAAAAACCGACCACCAATGCTACGCCGTAGGCTCCATAATCTACATTAAGGTATTCTGCTAGTAACATTGGTATCGGCAAGAACGCTAGCATCCAAGTCCTATACTCTATCATTGCCATCGCCGCAAAACCAATTGCCAATGTAAACATAACATTTAGCTTTACTGAGACAAGTGCAAACACACTAAAGTTTACTGGTGTAGCGGCGTAGTGAACCAAATCGTAGGGGAGCTGAGAAATGAAAGCAAAAATCAGCAAACGGCCGAAGTAACGACCTCTTTTTCCTTTTGTGTGCAGAAAGCCTTCGGCTAGCATAAAACAGAAAAGCGGCATCGCAAACCGGCCAATTGCACGCATCCAAGCAGCGTTATCAAAAAAATACAAACCAACATGGTCGATCAACATCGTAATAATCGCAATTAGCTGTAAGCTCGCTGACGTCAGCATATATATCTATCTTATCACGTCGGATATGATAGAATATTGGCATAAATGAAAAAACTACGTCGTGGAATTTTAGTCGCAATTAAGCTTTCTCTGATCATCTATGCCTTATTAGTTGGCGCGCAATGTATTGTTGATCCTAACTACAATAAGTATGGTGGCTTTATTGCTGGGATGATCCTTCCTTTTTTGCCAGAAATCGTCTGTAAGATTTTTAAGTGCAAATTCGCTTTTCGTATTGAGCTTCTATATTACATCTTTGTATTTATTGCACTCGATCTGGGCATCTGTATGGACCTCTATAAGACCGTTCCGTTCTTTGATAAGACCGTACATCTGTTATCTGGTATCTTTTCGGCGCTCGTGGGTCATTATGCCTTGGTCTATTTCAAGGTCAATAAGGCGCCTAACGCCTTTAAAGTTATCTTTATTATGTTCTTCTCGATGGCGATTGCCGTTCTCTGGGAATTCTTTGAGTTTGGCTGCGATAAGTTATTGGGGCAGAGCATGCAGCAATTAGTTTCCGTCGGCGTAGATGATACAATGTTTGATCTGCTTGCCGCCACTATTGGTGCCGCTATTGGCGGATATTTACTTATTATTCCGCATTTTGTGGATTATCTTGAAGAAGCCTAAAAAATCAAAAAATCTTGGATCTACCCCTGTTTAGCAGACTTGACACGCGAGTGCCAACGCGCTACAATGGGTATAAATTAGCACTCACGAGGTGCGAGTGCTAAAACATAATTCGACTATAATTCAAGGAGGATAAATCCACATGAGTAAAATTATCGGTATTGACCTCGGTACAACCAACTCTGCCTTTGCATATATGGTTGCTGGTAAGCCAGAGGTAATTACAAACAGCGAAGGCGATCGCACTACGCCATCTGTCGTGGCTGTTACTAAAAAGGGTGACCGTTTAGTCGGTAAAGTCGCACAGCGTCAGCGCGTCACTAACCCAGAAAACACCATTTATGGCATCAAGCGTTTAATTGGTCGTAAATTTGACGACAAAGAAGTTCAGGACGATATTGACATCTTGCCGTACAAGATTGTTAAGAAGGGTGCTGGCGTAGCCGTCAAGCTCGGCGACGAAGAGATGACCCCAGAGAAGATTTCCGCTATGATTCTCTCAAAGATCAAGGCTGACGCCGAAGCTTTCCTTGGCGAAAAGGTTACCGAAGCTATCATTACAGTCCCGGCTTACTTTGACGATTCTCAGCGCCAAGCTACTAAGGATGCTGGTAAAATTGCCGGTCTCGAAGTTAAGCGTATTATTCCAGAACCAACCGCTGCCGCTTTGGCATACGGCCTCGAGAAGAATGCCGATCAAAAGATTGTCGTCTTCGACCTTGGTGGTGGTACTTTCGATGTTTCCATCCTCGAACTCGGCGATGGTGTCTTCGAAGTTAAAGCTACTAACGGCGATACTCACCTTGGCGGTGAAGATTTCGATAATAAGATTGTCGATTACATTCTCGAAGAATTTGAGAAAGAAAACAGTATTGATCTTCGCAAAGATGCTGCCGCTATGCAGCGCATTAAGGACGAAGCCGAGAAGGCTAAAAAGGAACTTTCCAGCGCTACCGAAACCGATATTAACCTTCCATATATTACCGCTGATGCCGATGGTCCAAAGCATCTCGAGCTCACTCTAACCCGCGCTAAACTTGAAGAGCTCGTAGCTCCACTCCTCGATCGTCTCGATGGGCCAGTTAAGAAAGCCCTCGACGATGCTGGCCTTAAGACTAGTGACATCGCTGATATCGTTATGGTCGGCGGTATGACCCGTATGCCAGCCGTTGTCGAACGCGTCAAGAAACTCTTCGGCAAGGACCCAATGCAAGGCGTGAACCCAGATGAGGTCGTTGCAGTTGGTGCTGCTATTCAAGGTGGCGTGCTTGCCGGTGACGTAAAGGATATTCTCCTTCTCGACGTTACTCCACTTACTCTTGGTATTGAAACCATGGGCGGCGTACGTACTCCATTGATTGATCGCAACACTACTATTCCAACCAGCAAATCTGAAGTATTCTCAACCGCATCCGACAATCAGCCACAGGTAGAAATTAATGTCCTTCAGGGTGAACGCGAATTTGCTAAAGATAACAAATCTCTTGGTCGCTTCATTCTTGACGGTATTGCTCCAGCTCCGCGTGGTATTCCACAAATTGAGGTTACCTTCAATTTGGATGCAAACGGTATTCTTAATGTCACCGCCAAAGATAAAGGCACCGGCAAAGAGCAGAGTATTACTATTCAAAACTCCGGCAACATGAGCAAAGATGATATTGAAAAAGCTCAACGCGAAGCCGAAGCTTATGCTGAAGAAGATAAGAAGAAAAAGGAAGCTATCGACGCCAAGAATCACCTTGAAAATACCATCTATCAGGCCGAAAAGATGCCAGACGAATACAAGGATAAGATCTCTGACGAAGATAAAGAAACCATCAAGAAGGCCGTTAAAGAAGCTAAAGAAGCCCTCGAGAAGAACGGAGAAGACAAAGAAAAACTCGAAGAAGCTGCTAAGGCCCTTAACGATGCTATTATGCCTATCGGTGCTAAGATGTATCAACAGGCTTCAGATGACGCTAAGAAGGGCGACGAGAAGAAGTCCGATGATAAAAAAGATGACGACACCGTTGAAGGTGAAGTCGTAGATAAATAATTAGTGCGGCTTTTATAGAAATACCCCTGCAAAACAGGGGTATTTTTGTGGCTTACATTGACAAAAACGCTTATCTGTGCTATAATATAAAAATTGTCCATATATTTAAGAATTCGCTTGAATATATTGGCAAGTATCATGGAGGGCTTAGACCATGGAACTTAATATTCACGACATTGCAAGGCAGAAAATGCCAGAGATAATTTATCTTCCAAAACGTGACCCAGAAGCACCAGAGCGTTCGTATCGCTTGAGTGATATAGTTACGGTTTGCGAAGAAGGTATACTTTGCTTCATCGTCGAGGCACTGAAGAAAGTTGCTCTTGATGATTCGCTGAGTGACCGAGAAAAGGTAAAGCTAGTTCGCGAAAGTGAACTTTACGCCAATCTTGGTGACCAGGAGTGGTGGTATCTCTGGGGTGAATTTGCGCATCCTTCCGATAGGGAAGAAGAAGCGTTAGAAGAGCTGTTCCTTAAAGTAGGACTGCCGACTCAGCATCCAGATACCGTTTATGCAATCGAATCGTTCGACGAAGTAATTGCAGCGCCGGCAAAGCACAAACCAGAATGTCTTAAGTGGGTGTATTTCCCAAAACGGACAATCGACTATCTGGCTAAACTGTACTTAGCGATCATAGACTACTATGGCACTGAAGCGATGGTAGATCCAGAAAACCTAGTTGCACTTCGAGTGATGAGCGACTGGGGCGAATAGTACCTTATTCACTCAGACACCTCCCCTTTATGGGAGGTGTTTTTTATTGTATAATTATGCTTATGGATAGTTGGGAAATAATCATAATTGCTGTCATCGTAGCAGTTTTTCTAGTAGTTTTAATTATCTTAATGCGCCAAATTAGCAACCTCTCCCGTACGCTTGATGATAAGATTGATCGCGAAAACAAGCGCACGCAAGACAAAATTGACCATATGAACGAAATGGTTAACCGAAAAATTGACCTTAATAACTCGCGCGTGCAAGATTCTATTTCGCGTCAGCTCACCGAATCTGGCAAACAAATGCGCGACAGCAAGCGTGCTATATCAGAGATATCCGCTCGTCTCGCTACGATTAACGAGACCAACAAGCATGTCGAATCTGTTGCGGATGAGCTTAAGACTCTACAGTCTGTACTTCAGAATCCAAAGCAGCGTGGTGTTTTTGGTGAATATTATCTCGATACCGTACTTGGCAATGTTTTACCGGTTGGATCTTATAGTCTGCAGTATAAATTCAAAGATGGCGAAATTGTCGATGCAGTAGTTTACCTCGATAAGGGCAAAATCTTGCCAATTGACTCCAAGTTCTCGCTCGAAAACTACAACCGTATGGTCGCCGCTAAGGATAAGACAGAGCGCACCACTTACGCCAAGAAAGTACGCGACGACCTTAAGGGTCGCATTGATGAAACCGCTAAATATATTCGTCCAGCCGAAAAAACCATGGAATTTGCTTTCATGTTTATTCCATCCGAAAGTCTCTACTATGATCTCTTAATCAATAAAGTTGGCACTACTAGCACCGAACGTGATCTGATTGAATACGCCTATCGCGACAAGAAGGTTATTATTGTTAGCCCAACCAGTTTCATGGCCTATCTCCAGACTATCCTTCAGGGCCTCCGCAGTCTCGAGATCGAAAAAGACACCGCTGAAATCCAAGCTCGCGTCGCTAAGCTCGGCCAACATATTTCCGCCTTTGATACTTATATGGGCAAACTCGGTTCATCACTCGGCACTACAGTTAATCACTACAACACCGCCTATAAATCACTATCGCAAATTGATAAAGATGTCGTAAAAATCACAGCCGGCGAATCGACTATTGAACCCGATTTTGTTGACCGTCCGCTATTGGAGGACTAAAGGTGGAAAAAGCAACTCCTAAAAAAGCAACTAATCAAAGTAAACGAGCTCAAGTCGTCTCTAAACGATGCGCCATTATCGGTAGCATTTCGCTTGCTTTTCCTTTTCTGGCGACTTTTCTCCTCTTTTTAATGAGTAATTTTCCAGCTCTGTTTGAAGGTGGCGCAATGCCAGAGTTTTTTGAAATACTCGTTATTTCTATTGTATTCATCGGTATACTTGCTGGTCCAATTTTCTTGGCAATTGCTATGATCTGTGGCGCTATTATCTTTGCGCGCGCATCTCGTATTAAATCGCTAGATATTAGGAAGAAATACCTCATCATCGGTTTGGCGATGATCATAATTACGGCACTAATTGCCTTCTTGCTGCCTAGCATATATAACTCTAGCGGATTTATGGATTTCTCAATTGATGGTTAAAAGAATCTCATCGAAGTAAATGGGAAAATTCGACTAGCAACTGGGCCGACAATACGACAGAACGGTATCGTGCCGAGACCGTTACGGGAGTCGTAAGAGTTTGAACCCTCGCGGTTGTCGCCCGAAACAAAGATTTCGCCCTTTGGCACGATCATATTAACTGAACCAGCGATATTCGCTTTTGGTCCGTCATTGGCGGATTTGCGTGTTGCTTCATCTGGATTGAAGCCTTCCGGGTGCTCTTCGTTATAAACCGTGAGCACGCTGTTTTCTACAGTGACACGTTCGCCAGGGAAGGCGATTACGCGCTTAATGATATATTGATCGGTTACTCCATCCAGTGGATCGCAATTGGTCAAACTGCTAGTTCCGCCATTGGCAAATACAACGATTTGTCCGCGTTCTGGGATATACTCTTTCTCATTTAAATGAGCCAGACTGACCGGAATGCGGTTTACAATCACGCGGTCGCCTGATTGGAGAGTATTTTCCATACTACCGCCAATTACGTTATAGCTGCGGAAAATAAAACTATTTAAGATAAAAGCACCTAAAGCTACTGCGCCTACAAAAACTAAGAAACTCAAGATATCTTTGAGTGCTGGGTATTTTTGTCCGAAGGATGGTTTCTGTTCCATAAAGAATATTTTAGCATAAGTGGCGGAAAAGCGCCGTTCCGTGGTAAAATTATATAAGTTATGGCAGATTACGTCATGTTAAGACGTGGCCGCAATGCTTTGAGCACTGCAATCCACGTTGCCCTAAATATCGGTTTAGCTGTGGTCTCGACCGCCCTCAGCGTTGTTAGCGCTAACTGGGTTTTTGCTGTTCTGCTAGTCTTACTTTCTAAATGGCGTGTTGTTGCAGTTCGTCCACGTTATTGGTGGCTTAACCTTAAGGCTAACCTCGTCGATCTCGTAGTCGGCATCAGTATGGTTCTATTGGTTTATCTTGCTAATCCAAACGGCGTTTCGCCAAACTTCTGGCAAATCTTGCTTACTATCGTCTATGCCTTCTGGCTAGTTGCGGTTAAACCGCTCAGTTCTACTAAGGCTACCGAGATTCAGGCTCTCTTTGCTATCTTCTTTGGTACTTTCGCTCTATCTTTAATTACCGCTCAGCTTAATCCGTTAATTGGCGTTATTGTGAGCTTCGCTATCGGTTACGGTGCTACTCGCCATGTCTTGATTCAGAGTGATGATCACGATTTTACGCTCACTACTTTTACCTTTGGTCTGATGCTTGCCGAGCTTTACTGGATTTTCTACCACTGGACCATCGCTTATCAGCTTGGTCGCGGTCTCGATAGCAGTTTTGTTACTAGCTTTGCTATTCCGCAATTCCCGATTGTGGCTGCTATTATGCTCTTCGTTTTCGCGCGCGGCTACAAATCCGCCATCCGTCACGATGGCAAAATTCGCGTCGACGACATCCTTGCGCCGATTATATTTTCAGCTTCCGTTATGGTTTTAATGATATTTATATATTCAGTACCTAATTTCAACATTTAAGGAAAGGAGAATTATGGAGAGTGGGAATTCGAATAACCTTAATTCCGAACCCCAGATAGAACACAACCACACCGATTGGCGTAACTATCGTTCAAATCCACAAAATACACAAAAAGCACCAGAGCCAGTTGCCGGCGCACCGCGTAAGCGCGACGGTAATGGTACTGCGATTGGCTT
This sequence comes from uncultured Candidatus Saccharibacteria bacterium, assembly GCA_946537195.1. GTDB lineage: Bacteria > Patescibacteriota > Saccharimonadia > Saccharimonadales > Saccharimonadaceae > UBA2834. The sequence goes on from CAMNFE010000008.1 coordinate 24,502, forward strand.
AGCGGTCTTTGCGCTGCTAATTGCTTTAACTGGTTGTGCTTTTGGCGGTTTTGCTTTCTATAAATCGATCACCCAGCCAACGGTAGTTTCCACTACTAGCGCCGAAGGTTATTACACTGGTAATTCTGCCGAGTTTAAGGAAACTTCTATTGCTGGAATCGTAAGTAAAGTCACTCCAGCCGTTGTGTCGATTGTTAGCCAAGGCTACAGCAGTAGCAGTCTTTATGGCATTGGTGGCGCGACTTCTTCTGCTGGTACCGGCATGATTGTTTCCAGCGATGGCTACGTTATTACCAATAAGCACGTAGTTGACGGCTCTCGCAATATTAAAATCATTACCGACGCAGGCGATACCTATTCGGACGTAAAATTACTCGGCGTCGACCCACTCAATGACGTTGCTTATCTCAAAATCAATGGTGCCAATAATCTTCCAACTATTACACTTGGCGATTCTAAGACTATCGCTGTCGGCCAGCCGGTATTAGCTATCGGTAACGCTCTTGGCGCTTATCAAAACTCCGTCACGCAAGGCATTATTGGTGGCACTGGCCGTACTTTGGAGGCTGGCGATTCTACTGGTAAAAATGTTGAATATCTTACCGATATGCTCCAGACTGATGCCGCTATTAACCCTG
>CAMNFE010000009.1 GCA_946537195.1 uncultured Candidatus Saccharibacteria bacterium
AAATTATTCAGCGCGGTGTTTAACTTGTCATTTGCAGCGCTCATTTCTTTTATGGTGCTTGCGCCGTTAATTTCTTTACGAGCGTCCGTAATAGAATCAATTACGCTTTCTTCATGTTTGACGTAGCCTTTAACTGTGCTAACAAGATTTGGAATTAAATCAGCACGACGTTGGAGTTGAGTTTTGATGTTCGATGCTTTTTCGTCGACGTTCTGCTCGAGGCCAATAATCGAGTTATAGGTCCCAACATAGAAACCGACTAGTACAATCGCGATGGCAGCAATAATACCTACAATTCCTATTGCTGCTATACCTTTTTTCTTCATTTAAGATCTCCTATACTTATGCTTACATTATGCCATTATTCCGTCTTTTTTAGAAGATTTATCGCTTTGTTGTACAATATAGCTATGAACAAGGTAGTTATAAAGAGGTATCAAGTTGCAGTTGCGATCGTCGTAGCGCTGTTTCTTGGTATCGTGATAGGAAATATTAACATTAACGGACTTAGTACAAAGTTGCCAGCTTTGCCACTTCCTGAGGTAAGCGAAGGTCAACGCGGTGAGCTCGGAATCGATAAGAATATTAACGAATCAAATATCGATAAATATCTTGGCCGTAGCGATAGCGTCTATCGTGATATGCGCATGCTTGAGGATCCAGCCAACTACGAAGCAATCGAAGGCGACAGTTACCTATCCGGTTTAGTTGAGGGTTTTGAAGTTGTACCTTACCCATATCTAGCAAACGTTGTCGGTTTGCCAAAAGAAGTTGGCGAGGGATATAAGGGCAAAACTTTATTTAAACAAAACGACAAAGGTGAATACAAGGCTAACTACGAAGAGTCAACAAAGATTCTCGAAGGTCTATTTCCGAAAGATAAATATATTTTCCTAATGTGTGGCGGTGGTGGCTATGCCGGAATGACCAAGAGTATGCTCGTAAAGCTAGGTTGGGATACAAATAAAATTTTTGTAGTCGGTGGCTACTGGTATTACAACGGTGAGCATAATGTCCAAATCAAACAAGGCGAAGGAGATAAGGCAACCTACGAATTCTGGAAAGTTCCTTATCATGACATTAAGTTTGATAAATTGACCGAAAAGAAGAATGACTAAGAAAAAACGCGAAATAAATCCGAAACCAAATAAGATTGCATTAGTCGCGATTACGGTATTTTGTTTAGCGGTTTTCTTTGGTGGATATTTCCTGTTTAAGAGCATACAACCAAAAACTTTTAAGTTAGAGCCTGAGCTATATGCCAAAAGTGAAGCGATCGATATTAAAAAAGATGATTACGAGAAACTAATCGAAGAAAAAAAGAGCTTCATTGTTATGGTTGATAAACCAGATTGCTATACGACCGCCGACATGCGTAAACGTATGACGGAATTTCCTGAGGATATGCAGTTCAAATACTATCGCATTATGTGGACTCAGGCCAAAGAATCAAGCCTGCATGAGTATGTAAAATTTGTGCCGTCTGTTGCGATAATTCATAATGGCGAAGTTGTAGATTTTCTTGATGCAGATTCCGATGAAGACACAGCAAAATACAACGAAGCGCAGGCTTTACAAGATTGGATCAGAAGCTACGTTATCTTTTCGACGAATGAATAAACTTCGTCATTTTCATTGACGATAGCTAAATGCTGAACGCGATCGGTGGTTTTTGATTTGACAATAACTTTATCGCCCAGTTTTATCTCACGATGAAAAACAATACGCTCTTTTTGCGGATTTGCATCGCCTATTTCGTCTGCCAAATCGAGATAGCTTAGATTATGCATGTGTCCATTTAGGTCCATGTCGGATTTTCGGAGTGCGATTTTGCGACTGGAGTCATAATCTTCCAACAACTTTAGGCGCTTCGAATCGCTCATAGGGATGGCGCATCTATCCTCAATCGGGTATTTCTCGATTTCGTCCTGAGTAATGCGAACTGTTGTCTTTTGCGCCAGATCAACAATCATCCATTTAGAGCTTGCGGCGGCAATTTTTTCATCGTTTTGATATAGAACAAAATCACGCCAAACGAAACGCGTATTAACCTCACGTGGCCAAGTTTCAACGCGGACCTTGTCGCCATATTTTGCACGCGAATATACTTCTAGATCCCATTCTACGATTACCCAACTTAAACCGCGTTTATTAAGAGTACGAATATCGACATCGTATTTAGCAGAATCTTCATCCGAAGTATTCTCCATTAAAGCAAGGATGGATTTATTAGTAATATCGTAATTTGCGTCAGCATCTTCTAGGCGCAGAGTATATTCACGAGCGTAAGACATTATGACTCTTTTGGACCGGGAGATTGTTCGATTCCCCTTCTGGTTCATTCAAAGGCTCTTCCTCATTTCCTGTGCCGGTGTCGAATTGTTGCGGCTTTATCTCTGGAACCGAGACACCGTCTGCCCTGATAGTTACGGCACCAGAAGTACATGTTCCGGTCTTTTTAACATTGATGATATTTCTTAAGTTATTAGCAAAAGCCACATTCAAACAGGTGCCGCCATCAACACTAACGTCAATCCGAGCCACAGCACCACCCTCAAATGTTGTTTCTTCAAAATCCGTAAAGTATGACTGAAGATTTATGCTTCCTACTTCACAATATGTATCGTCATACCATTCAGCTTTTTCCAGCTTGTAATTAAAATATGAGGTGACGGCGTTTTTAAAATGGCGGCAATCGCTTTGTTTGATTTCTTTTGGCCCGCCATTATCATAAAGTCTGCCAACACTAAAAATACGCGATACGCTGGCCTGTTGTTCGTCCGTAATTTCATAACCATTAATTGCTCGATTTTCGGCCCTAATTTCATTGATTAGTTCGCTACCGCCTTCTTTCCAAACAGTAATAAACGTAATAACTGCCATTACAAATGGAAAAACAAACACAATAAGAATAATAGCTAAGACAATCTTGCCGGCGCTAGAAGACTGATTGTTTCTAGAATAATCCCGAGTAGGCACAGATGCACTGTTATTATTTTCACCAGGCCTAATTGGATCTACCATCCATCCATCACTCATGCGTAATCTCCTATATTGTTAGTCTGATTTTACCAAAAAAGCGAAGCGTTTTAAAGCGCTTCGCTTTGACTTTGAACGATGGATTAACCCTCGATAGCAATATACTTTTGCTCGTCAGGCAGCTCCGGTTTTGGCTCCGCCTTTGGAACCGTTAGCGATAATACGCCGTTTTTATATGAGGCCTTAATACCGTCTTTCTTAATATCGTCGCCGACATACCAGCTACGACTCATCGATCCAAAATGACGCTCCTTGCGAATCAAACGGCTACCATTTTTGCGTGGTTTACCATTTTTGTCTTCGCGTTCTTCAACGTCCTCGCTTTTTTCGGCACTAATTGTAAGCATGCCATCGTCGAATTTAATTTTGATATCTTCCTTTTTAAAGCCTGGAAGATCAATTTCAAGATTATAAGCCTGTTCAGTTTCGCTTACGTCCGTACGCATTAAATCGCGTCCGCGCCCGCCACCATGTGCCGGCAGCATTGGACGTCGCCCAAAGATTTCGTCATCGAAATCATTGAACATTTCGTCAAAAAGGCTCTCGAATCCCGAGTGAATCATCTTTTTTCCTTTCGTTAATTTTGTGTGAGGTAAGTTAGTTGCTAACCGTTATATCTTATCCTGTCGGTTGCTTTCGCTTATGATTCAATTATAGTCCTTATAATTAGCACTGTCAAGGCGAGAGTGCTAAAATTCAGCTTTCGTTTAGCTTATCTTGACTTTTTACAAAATCTGTGCTATAATATATATGTTGCTATTTGTCAATGAACCTTGAAAGGGGGCGATAGGTATGGGAACCAAACGAAAGGATGGTTACATATTCGATGCGCTTGATGACTTTACCAAAGTCAAGGATCCAGCAGCAAAACTGGCTGCAGCGCAAGAATTTGGGCTCAGAATTATCGAGACCAGAAACTTGAAAAAGGCTTATTGGAGAGTGGTTGAAGGTCCATTTTGGAGTTTTCGCCGTCGTGCGTCTTCTCTACTGTTAGGACATGATGACAAAGACAGATTTTTCATTCGAAGAATGGAGGCTACTGAAGGTTCGAATATCCGTCTGTATTATCATGACCTCAAAACTGGACAAGACTCGATTATTGAGTTTGATCGTATTCCTGGTCTTTGCCTGACCGTACGTTCAGGTTGGCGGCCCGGAGTGCGCATGGATGTATACACTCGCTGTACGCGCTACCATGTTTTGCGTTTTATTACCGACTGCGATTGTTTTGACGTGTTTTAGCCATCAAAAAAGGCCGCGGGATAGAGCGGTCTTTTTTATTTTTTGCGATATATCTTGATATGGGCCGCGGCATATTTTTTATCGCTGATTAGCTCGAGATATGCAAATTGCGGTGGTTCTGGCGATTCAGGATGAGACAAAACAAACAACCCACCCGGTACGAGATGCGCAACTAGCGAAGCTACTAGGTCATATTGCGGATTATCATATGGCGGATCTGCAATGATGATACCATAATCGCCATCCGGAACACGGACAATGCCGGCGCGATCGGTTAATTGTAAATTTACCAGATTTTTTTGAATAGTCTTGATTGCTTTTGGGTGTTTTTCCATAAAATCAACCCAAGATGCACCAAGCGATAATGCTTCCAGACCAATCGCACCGCTTCCGGCAAAGGCATCTAGAACACGACGACCCGGAATATCTTCGCGCAAACGATTAAAAATAGCTGAACGCTCACGCTCGCCCATTGGATGAGTCGCTTTAGTTTTCGGAGTATCAATTAAGCGTCCGCCATGGGTACCTGAGACGATACGGATTTGATTCTTATTTTTTAGCATCTTCCTTAAGTTCCTTTTTGGCTTGATTTGCAGCCGACGCCCAGGCTAACGCGATAGCGCGCACAATTTCCGGAATCAATACTTCACGCGTTTCTACCGCAAGCTCAGTCGTCCAGCCGTGTTTCAAAAAATGATCATACATTTTAAGATTTGAAATCCGTTCTAATGCATCATAAAATGCTTTTTCGCAGTCAGCATGCTCGGCTTCATCGGGAGTAAAATCTCTTGGCTGTAAGAGTTTAAGTGGAACTGGCGTAATAATATAAGCAACACCATATTCGTATGCAATATGTTTAGTCATTAAACCGCCTGCGCCAAAATACAGCCAATTTCTGCGCATCGTCTCAGCGAAACTTTTACCCTTAGTGACACCTTTTAATTCAACGCCAAAAACTTTTATGTAGTCCGAGTCGCCGAGTAATTCTTCCCTGGCTTCTCGAAATGGATAATGGTGCGCCGGTGTCAAACCATCAGTTACAACATGCGCCAACCACGCCGCTTCAAAACTCGCACGTACACGATCGCCTTTTTTCAATGCCTGCACGAGGTTATAGTGGTGGTCTTGCATATATTTAAGCAGTACACCATCGTCATCCTCCGGTACGATAAAATGTTCTGGCTCATCAACTCCAGGAGATTTGCGCTTCAAACCATCTGGCCCCTGCATTCCTTCAAAGCGCAGAATTTCAGTGATGGTTGGAAAATTTTTCCCAACTGGCAAATTACGTCCTAAAAGTTGACGTGCAGCTTTATCCAGTTTTTGGTGCGTTCCAATGATTTTGCCCGAGCGTTTTGAGCCCGGTTTCACGCATAGAGTTGCATACATTTCTAGTTAGTTCAAAGTAGTTAAACGTTGGTATTTGCGAACAGAATCGCTCAACTCTTTATATTCTAACATATTGTACCCTTTTTGTCTAAACTGCTTAACCAAATTATCGGCCTTATGGACTAATTTCGTATCTGTAATTGTGGCAATTCTGAGATCTAGCGCACCATGTTGCAACGAACCATACAGTTCGCCCGGACCACGCAGTTTGAGGTCTACTTCAGCTAAATAGAAACCGTCCTGGGAATGCTCGATTTCGCGTAGACGTCGAGTTGGCGCAGAGGAATCAGAATTAATTAGGTAGCAATATGAAGCATCACTGCCGCGTCCGACGCGTCCGCGTAACTGATGAAGTTGCGATAAACCGTATTGGTCTGCATCGGCTATTACCATCACGGTCGCATTTGGTACATTTACGCCTACTTCAACTACGGTCGTACTGACTAAGATATTAATATTGCCTTTCGCAAACAAATTCATAATCTCATCTTTTTCGGCCGGTTTCATTTTGCCATGCAAATAAGCGACATTGTAGTTTGGAAATTGGTGGGCTATTTTTTGATATTCTTTTTTGACGCTCGATAACTCGCTGGTTCCTTTTTCGTCAATTTTTTTACATATGTAATATACTTGGTGTTTCGTTATTAATTCTTGTTCGATTGCCGCCCACATTTGTTTGGTTGAATTTGGTGAAACGATTTTTGTAGTAATAGGCTGACGACCAGCAGGAAGCTCGTCGAGAATTGATACCGAAAGATCGCCGAAAATAGTTAACTGTAATGAGCGCGGAATTGGCGTTGCCGTCATAGAAAGAAGATGCGGCATAGTATGAGCTTTTGCCAAAAGTTTTTGACGTTGCATAACACCAAAGCGATGCTGCTCATCAATGATTGCTAAACCGAGATTCTTAAATTCAGTATCATCAGTAATCAAGGCGTGCGTACCGATAACTAAATCGACTTCGCCATTTTTGATGTGTTTTTTAAGTTCGGACTTGTGCTTCGTAGACCCAGTCAGTAGCGCAACATTTAACTTTTTACCAAATAATTTAGCCAACGATTCGGCATGTTGAGTCGCCAATACTTCCGTTGGAGCCATAATCGCTGCCTGCATACCCGCATTTGCTGCGACGTAACAACTTAATGCCGCCACCATTGTTTTACCCGAGCCGACGTCGCCTTGCAAAAGACGGTTCATAGGTATTTCTTGCTCCATGTCCTGGATAATTTCCCAGGTCGCACGACGCTGAGCATTAGTTAACTTAAAGGGTAGTTTTTCAATGAAGTGTTTGAGTTTTTCCATGTCGCCCCGAATAGGGTGAGTGCGGAGTTTCTGGTTTTCCTCGCGATTTAGGCGCGCCGCGAGCAGTAAACTAAATAATTCTTCTGTAGCCAAGTATTCACGTCCAGCTTTGGCCGTTTCGAGAGTTTCTGGAAAATGCACGTTAAATAAAGCGTCCGCCCTACCCTCAAAATTCGGAATCATATCTGGAATTAACGCAATATTATTTTCAATAGTCTTAATGAATTTTTTAAAATCTTGCGACTTGACGGATCCGCGCGCCGGATAAATTGGTTGAATTTTTGCAGTGTTGGCTTTTGCGTCATAATCATCCGCTAAGGTAGCGGAAGGATTAGTGATTTGGTAATGCCCGTACGATAACGACATCATGCCAGCAAAATAGTAATCTTTTCCTGCATCAAATTGTTTGGCACGATATGGTTGATTAAACCAGATTGTTTTAATTGCACCAGAATCATCACGCAATGTTGCTTCAACCAAAATAAGGTTGCGTCGCATGCGGCGCAATGAAATATTTTCGACTTTCGCCTTAACTACGACATTACCTGGTTTTAAATCAGATATTTTTTGGGCTTGCTGAAAATTTTCATAATCACGTGGGAGATGATAGACCAAATCGCGCAGCGTAAAAATACCAGCCTTATGCAAGACCTCGGCGGTTTTTGGGCCAATTCCTTTCACCTCCTGAATAGGAGCCGCTAAATCCATATCTATATTATATCTTAATCGTGCGGCTCAGTCGGAGAATTCTCGGCACGCCATTTGGCGATTTCGCCATGATTGCCAGATAATAGAACTTCCGGAACCTTCATACCGCGAAAATCTTCTGGGCGCGTATATTGTGGATACTCATAATTATCGCCATCGGAAAAGCTCTCAATTTCAGCAGACGTTTCACCGCCCAATACGCCAGGAATTAAGCGAACAATTGAATCAATTACAGCCATAGTGGGAATTTCACCACCCGTCAGAATGAATTTTCCGATCGAAACTTGATAGTCGGCTAGTGTGGTTATGCGCTCATCGTAGCCCTCATAATGTGGGCAAATAAAAATGTAGTCTTGATTAGCTTCAGCCAGTTCTTTAGCGCGCGCCTGATTCCAAATACGTCCTTTTGGAGTCATAAGTATAACTTTCGCATTGGGATTGCGAGTTTTAGCGTCTTCGACGGCAGCAAAAATCGGTTCTGGCTTCAAGAGCATACCGTCACCACCGCCATACGGAGTATCATCGACTTGATGACGAGGTCCTAGCCCAAACGGCCTTAAATCGATCATTTCAAATTCAACTAGACCGCGATCTTGCGCCTTCCAGAGCATCGATTGATTAAAAACTTTATCAAACATCTCCGGAAATAGTGTTATAACGGAGATTTTCATTGTTTTTTAACTTTTACCATTGTCGGGCGAATCACGACGTCGTCAAAGTAATAACCCGGACGAAGCACTTCGCCGATTACTTCTTCGTCGCCGTCACCCTCAACCATTACGGCATCATGTAGGTCAGGATCGAAAGCCGTGCCAACTTCAGCTGGAATTTTAGACAAGCCAAGTTCTTTGACGCTTTTAGCGAAACTTTTTTCAAGTGGACCAAGAGTATCCGGATTAGCATTAATAGCACGATCAATATCGTCTAGAAGCGGTAACATTTTCTTAACGGTGGCGAACTTAACAGCATTACCGTATTGCTCTTTCTGAATATCGCTCTGGCGACGAAAGTTTTCAAAATCAGCACGCGTACGTTGCAAATCCACAGTCAGTTCTGCTATCTTTTCATCCTGACGACTATCCGTATTGTTTTTATCGTCATCTGTCGCTGCACTACCAAAAAGCTTTTTCTTCTTTTTTTCTGGTTTTGATCCGCTCATTTTACCAATATTCTTCAATGCCGCCTCACCCATGTCTTCCGATATGGCATCGTTATCGTCATTCATTGTGGTGTCGGTGTTTTCTAGAGCTTCCTCTGCACTTTCGGCGCTTTCATTAAAATCTTGATCTTCATTCATAGATGATATCCTCCAACATTATGCCAGCATGACGCACGAGCGACATGACGCGTTTATATGATTGACGAGTTGGTCCCAAAACTCCGATATAGCTACGATCAGAATATGGGGATCGAAAACGAGAAATAATCAAAGAAACATTTGATGCTTTGCCGACTGGATTTTCAGTGCCAATATATACATTAATAGCTTCGTTTGGCTGAACTTCCATAAGCCATGGCTTAATATTGTCTAAAAGTTTACCAACGGCTTGAACTTGAGCGGCTTGCATAAATTCTGGCTGTGCAAATAAGTTACCAAAACCAGAAATATAAATCTGATCGCCAATTGTGGCTAAACCGAGGTTTCCCGTTAAATTCACGAGACTATCAACGGCCGTACGAATAGCATAATCAGCACGGGTCTGTGCCTGAATACGCGTAGCTAGGGCTCTAGTAGTACGATCCTCCTTCTCTATATCGATATGATGTTCTGGATTTACATCCTCCTCATGATCTATCTTTTCCTGGAGAGAATTTACATACAAGCGATAGCCGGCATCAGTCGGTACGCGCCCAGCTGAAGTATGTGGCTGCGTAATGTATCCCATCGCTTCCAGCTTTACCATTTCGGAGCGAATAGTAGCGGAAGAGCAATCAAAAAGCTTAGCAAGAGTAACACTCCCAACTGGCGTTGCTAACTCCGCATATTCCTCAATGATTGCATAAAGAATCTCACGTTGACGATCTGTCATAGCTATATTTTATGCTTTTTAGCACTCAAGGTCAAGGTCTGCTAATTAGTAGTCGCATCTGTATAGTCGCGCGTTAGCGGCATATGATAAAACTTATTTTTGGTGTTATTTAGGTATTTTAAGCGATCCGCTTTTTTGACATGGTTTATTTCTTTCATGATTGCATTCTTTGATTGCGTCTGTTTAGTTCCGTTTTTATCAACACCAGCGAGCGTTTTACCATAACTAAAGAGGTATCCTTCTCTTTCATATAGTTCTTCGCCCTCTTTTGCTAACAATACCTGCGTGCCGTTAAGGTTATATACGCGTCGTATATTGTCATTCTCGTATCCAATTACATAATTTTTATGTACGAATACGCCATTGGCGCCACCGGCAATCTTAGTGCCGTCTACAATGTTATAGAGGCGATACTGACTACTCTCGCGGACGATAATATATTTACCTAGTACATCGGTCATCTGACTGTAAGCTTTATGTTTTATGTCGGTGTAATATCGCGTAACAGAATTTGGAATAACCTGAGTATTGTCCTTAACTGAATATAGACCGTACTGACCCGTATTCGGTTCAAGAATCACATAATACGCGCCCTTACCCCACTCAAAGCTCGTCATCTCGTTATAATCAATTGAGTTATCGATAGTAGTCGGAGTTGCAGTGGCTTTCTTAATATCGTATAGATAGTATTTCGTATCCTTAACGATGATTAATTCGTCTTTGATAATATCTGTCATCTTGCGACAGTGCTTATCGCTGTTACATTTGTAACCATCAACGGTCGGATACGGATCGTTAGCTTCTTTACAGGCGGCATTATCTTTATACTCAGGACGATCACAACAAGAAGAATTTACCGTTCCATCTTCATTGAGACATTCATTCGGTTTCTGTGGAGTAGCGCTAATTACTATTTGAACTACAAGCCAAATTAGAGCTGCAAATATTAATATTCCAAAAATAATTAAGGCAATTTTGACAGCAATATGCATCTCTTTGTCGCGACGAATTGCTGCTTGTTGATTTTTTAGAATTTGAGCATTATAAGCTTCCTGTGCGGCTAGCTCTTTTTCTGCTACGTCGCGAGCGGACTCGACTACGCTCTGTGTGCGTAGGTTCTCCATGTTATCGTTAGGATTTGGCCCCGACATTGGCGCCTGTCCTTGCGCCGGCGTAGGCGGTTGCTGGCTATTATCCTGAGGTGGATTCGGACTTTGCGGAAACCCACCATTATTCGCATTTTGATTATCCATAGTTAGTTTTATTATATAATATTTTTATGGACGAGAGAATTGAAATTATCAAAAAATGGCTTGGCACCGGCAGTATCAATATATTCGGTATGCCATTTTCAGGAAAAGATACAGTAGGAATTCGCCTCGCAGAAGCGCTGGGGGCGAAATTTTTAAGCTCAGGATTAATTCTGCGAGCCGCCGAAAAAGAAGATAAAGAAATCGAGAACGAGATGGCGACAGGCCAACTAGTAAACACTGATAAGTTTCGCTCTATCGTTTTACCTTATCTTGCAAAGAGAGAGCTGGGAGATTTTCCGCTAGTTCTCAGCAGCGTAGGCCGCTGGGAAGGTGAAGAATACGACGTTATAGAAAAAGCCGCCGAAGCAGGACACCCAATCAAGGCCGTTATCGTCTTAAATCTATCAGAATCAGAGGTTAAAAATCGCTGGCACGCTAGTAAGGAAGCTCAAGACCGTGGCGACCGTCTAGACGATAAAGAGGAACATATTCTTGATAATAGAATTAAAGAATTTAATGAGAAAACTGCCCCAGTTATCGAGACATATCAAAAACGTGGCTTAATCGCTCCAGTTAAGGCTGCCGGCGATCGTGACGAGGTTTTTGCAAATGTTATTGAAGTTTTAATGCACTTTGCAACCGAAAACGAGCGCGAAATACCACTAACCGATAGCGAATCGCCAATTGAATCAGAAGAGCCAGAAGAAATCAGCCTACACGAGACAAAAGAATCGTTAGACGATGTAGCCGAAGTCGATCCAGCCGAAGAAGAAGGCGAAGAGCCAATCGAAGACGACGAAATCGATAAAGAAGAAGAATAATTATTAATCTCTCTTAAGCATTACAGTAAATGCATCGCTTGGAATATCAACTTTTCCAAAGCGTTTCATGCGGGCTTTGCCACGTTTCTGTTTTTCCATTAACTTAGCCTTGCGATCGCGATCGCCTGTGTGAATTTTTACGGTTACATCTTTACGGTATGCGCCAAGCGTCTCGCGCGCAATAATACGTGCGCCAATTGCGGCCTGTAAGGCGACTTCAAAGTTTTGGCGCGGAATAACTTCTTTTAATTTTTTGGTCACTACCCTGCCTATCCCGTCAGCTTCACTACGGTGCGCCATCACGCTCAATGCGTCAATACGCTCACCTGCTACAAGGAAATCAATTCTCACTAAATCTTCGGCCTGATAACCGCCAAGTTCATAGTTGAAAGACGCATAGCCGGATGTTGCCGATTTGAGTTGATCATAAAAATCCGTCAATAAATTTGCCATTGGTGCCTCAAAATCAATCACCGCGCGAGTATCAATATAGGAAATATTTTTCTGAATACCGCGTTTGCTAACAATAAGTTCTAGAATCGAACCAATATATTCTTTCGGCGTGATAATTTCACCTTTAGCCCAAGGCTCGCGTATTTCCGACACTTTGCTTACGTCTGGCAAGTCGGAGGCGGAGCGAATATCTAATTCCTCGCCATTAGTAAGAGTTACATGATAGTCGGTTGAAGGATTAGTTACAATTAGATCCAGCTTAAACTCGCGCTCGAGACGTTCACGGATAATATCCATATGAAGCAGACCAAGAAAACCGATACGCAGGCCAAATCCAAGTACCGGCGAGTTTTCTGGTTCAAATTGCAACGCCGAATCACTAAGCGATAGTTTTTCTAAAGCTTCTTTGAGGTCTTTATATTGGTCATTACTAACTGGGAAAAAACCAGCATAGACAAACGGGCGCACGTTTTTATAGCCTGGCAGAGCTTTGGCGGCAGGCTTCTTTTCGAGCGTAACAGTATCACCGACTTTAGCTTCGCGGGTCGCTTTAAGATTTGTAACAATATACCCAATCTCGCCATCCTTAAGCTCTTCGCGTGGAGACATTTTTGGGTTTAAGACGCCAACTTCAAGTGCAATATCGTTCGAACGGGTCGCCATCATATGAATATTAGAATTCTTAGGTAAGCTACCACCAAACATACGAATATATAGAACTACGCCGCGATAATCATCAAAGTAACTATCAAAAATTAAGGCTTTCATTTCACCAGAATCTGATTTCTCCGGAGCTGGCACGCGTTCTATGATAGCGTCCAGAACCTTATCTACGTTTTCACCAGTTTTAGCAGAAACCTTAATAATTTCAGACTCGTCACAACCGAGTAAATTGATAATTTCGGCTGTTACGCGTGGCACATCGCTGGCTGGAAGATCTATTTTATTAATAACAGGAATGATATGTAAATCTTGCTCAAGCGCCAAATAGACATTCGCCAAAGTTTGAGCCTGAATACCTTGCGTTGCATCAACCACCAAAATAGCGCCCTCTACGGCCTGCAGACTACGTGACACTTCATAAGAAAAATCAACGTGGCCGGGAGTATCAATAAGATTAAGGGTATAGTTTTTGTATTTCATGCACACTGGTGCAAGTTTAATCGTGATGCCTTTTTCTCGCTCAAGTTCCATCGAGTCAAGCAGCTGCGACTTCATCTCGCGTTTCGCGACAGTTCCAGTTATTTCGAGCATGCGATCGGCTAAAGTAGACTTGCCGTGATCAATATGTGCGATGATACAAAAATTACGGATCTTCTCTATATCCATGAATATATTTTAGCATATTGTCAAGGAGTTTAAGTGAGCAAAATGCATTTAGAAATAATATTACTTCAATAATTGGAATATTATGACAAGAATCGCTACTACTACACGATACCAACCAAATGTTTCGAGTGAGCCTTCTTTTTTCAAATACTTCATCAGGAACTTAATTGCTATCATGCCAACTATGAAGGCCACAATGTTTGATAGTAGCAACATGCTCCAGTTTTCAGCCATGTATGCACGCGAAGAACTACTAATTAAGCTCTTTGCAATAACGCCAGTCATCACAACAATGCTAACCAAGAATGAGTAATCTGCCGCCGATTTGTTGTCCATACCAACTAAGCGGCCGGCGATGATTGTAGTGCCAGAACGCGACGTGCCAGGTATGAGCGCAAAACATTGGGCAACACCAATTGCAATTGCTTTTTTAGGCGTAAGTTCTTTCTCGCTCTTAATCTTTTTACATTTTGGTAGACGCTTAATGTTGATCATAATAATACCTACAAGCGCCATCATTACGGCAATTACGGAAAGATCGCCAAAGAACGGAGTATTATCAATTAGATCATTCAATAGCAAGGCAGCTACTACAACAGGAATACAGGTAAGAATAATATTGAATGCAAATTTAAAATTATGATCAATGAATACTTCGCGCAAAATCTCTACAATGCGTTTGCGATAATAGATTAATAGAACGAGTAAAGTGCCGAAATTGATAAATTCCAAAAAGAGATGAAAGCTATCAGGATTCGCGCTAACTATTTCGCGCATTATTTCTAAGTGCCCAGAACTAGAAACCGGAATAAACTCCGCGATACCCTGCGTTAAACCGAGCCAAAATGCTTGCCACGCCTCCATCATTTTGCTTCATACCTCCCTGTATGTTTTTTACCATCATAGATTAATGTTGGAATACCTTTTGCATGTATGTCATTTACGACGATATTATTATTTTTCTGAATGATTTCGTCGATAGTGTCTGACGTGACGCGTTCGGATATTTCGCTAATTGTTTTATCGTCGAGGCCGAATTCTTTGAGCCAATCTTTTAATGTATTGCGCACTTCTTCGTTCGTGTATTGATCATTAAAGACGTCGAGCCAAGCGTATTTATCCTCTTTTTTCTCCGTATAGATTCGCTTGAGAATTTTAAAGGCAATTGAATCAGTAGTAGTGTTTTGCTCTTTTTCGTTCACGGCATATACATAGCGCGCAACAAGGTCAGAATTAGGATATTTGAAATTCCCGTCCGTGTCCTGAATTGGGAATACGACCAACTTAACGTTATAGTTCTCGAAGAAACCAGTTTCAAGCTGGGTCTGGAATGATTGTTTACAAACTATACAAGCTGGATCGTAGAAATCTATTGCTGTTGGTTTGCCCTCATTTTTAATTTCGATAGCCGTAACGTCAAAATTGTCCGTGTTCCAATCGCGGAATTTGTCTGGAATAGCACCGAATATTTCGCCCCAATCACTAAACCAAAGACCGATATACTCAATAGGATTATTAGCCTCTGTATTATTATCGATACTACAGACTTCGGAGCCGAGCGTGCAGGCTTCAGCATGCTTGACATTGCAAGTGCCTAATGAATATAGTGCTAAACCGGCTTTTACGCCTTCGATAAGCGACCAAGCCGCAACGATAACAATAAGAATAGAAGCAATCTCTATAGTAACCGACGCTGGTTTAACCCATTTAGGGTGGCGAATAATTAATTTACTAAGGATAGTGTTTTTAATATCGTCGCCGAAGCCGGTTTCACATTTTTGCAACGTCACACGTTTACCGACGCAGCCCCAAGATTTTTTCATGGTTTTAAGATACTGCTTGCCAACTTTTGGCTTAAATATAGAAATAAAGGCGACAAAAATGCCAAGAATTGCAAGGATAATAAAAGCAGCAATACAGACCATTAACCAAGCATCCTTTCAAAGACTTCAATAGTCTTATCGATATCGCTTGGACGAATATTATAGCCTAACGAAAAGCGAATAAGAGGCGGATAATGTTTAACATGGTCTAGGTAATAGTGCACGCAGAAATATCCCGTGCGCGCCATGATACCCTCGTTTGACAATGCTCCACCAACCAAATGAGAATCAAGTCCGTCAATATAGAAAGACATTGTCGGATTTGGATCATTATTAACAAGATGAACACGTTCCTGGCCACTTAAATAATCAAAAAGGCGCTCATATTGTAGGCGAAAATTTTCTTTATCGGATTTGCTCAGCTTATTAAGCCACTTAATAGCGGCACCAAAAGCGACGATCTCACCCCAAGCTTGAAGGCCAGATTCAAACTTCGTGTAAGCATGGTTTGGCGATTCGGCCGAAAGCTTGTAGCTTTCTTTTTCGACATCGTCGACCATTCCGCCGCCAATAAAGCTTGTATCGATTTTTTTGAATAGGTCCCTGCGCACTATCATGAAACCTAATGATGGGCCGTACATCTTATGTGCGGAACTACAAATAGCATCGGCTTCGGTCTTATATAGAATCTCAGGACTATGCGCTAATGCCTGCGCCGCATCGATAATAATGACACCTTTTTGCTTATGGACTTTTTTAATTAATTCTTTAATATTGCTAAGCTTACGACCGTCAATATTGGAGGCGCAGTTAACGACAACAAGTGCTTTAGTAAAATCATAATTATCTAGATCAATGGCGCCGTTTTCCTCACGCACCATTATTTCGCGCGGAATATTCTGACGTTTAGCAAAAGTCATCGTCGAAAGAAAAGGAGAGTTATGCTCGATGTCGGAAGTCATAACTTTGTCAAAAATGCCGTCTTTGAACTGACTCAAAAGAAGGTTGATGCCGTAAGTTGTATTAAGAGTGAAAGAAACCGAATAGTCTTTATTTTTTAATTTAAGATATTTTAGAATAAGGCTACGAGTTTCTTCAACTAACTCATCGGTCTCACGACCCCAGGCATACTTAACACGCTCGCCACAAGAATTGTGCTCAGTATAATAGCGATTTAGTGCATCAATAACTGGGCGCGGGCGTAAAGATTGACACGCTGAATCAAGATAAATGTCGTGCTCGGACAAATAATCAAAATCTTTCACTCTACCTCCTTTATATCTTTATAATTATACCATTAATAGTTATCCTAAAACCAAAAAATATTATTTTATATTTTGACTTTTGCAAGATATTATTTTATTATATATATAGCAGCTTAGCTGAGTTCGAGTGTCCCGCCGAAGGAGGTGATAGTATGGACACTAGAAGTTATGATTTGTTATGCTCGACGATTTCTCTTTTGATGAGGCAGTTAGTAGCCATTCAGTACGATCATGAGTTTGCCATGTTGGACGAGAAGGATTACCAGAAATGGAAGCGATTCGACAGTTTTCTAAGCGAAGATGAGAATTGCATCATTTGTGGCGATGGCGTAATTCGCCTGAAGTCGATTACATATTTCGAGGACGATGGACACGTATGGGAGATGGGCTCCATCAAGTGCCCCAACCCCGCCCCTGGCAACGATCAGGCTTGGCGCTACATCGAATATGTAAAGTTCGACGATCGGGAGCTATCTCGTTCCAGAATCCCAGTCGAGGAGTTCTGGAAAATCGCATCAGAAAAGACACCTTCGTAACAAATCGAAACCCCGACGTATTAGCGCCGGGGTTTATTTTTCTTCTTTTCTAAAGTATCGATAAATTTGTCGACCGGCAATTAGTAGGCCTACCATCGACACCGCTAACAAAACAACGAAATTAATTATATTATCGAGAGTATATACGCTGTTTGGTAGCGGTTTCGGTTTCCCTGCGGCTCCACTTGTATTATTGCTGCCAGAGTTATTATTGTCTGGAGTTGGATCGATTGGTGCAATTTCGCCATCCTTGTATCCTTCAGCAGTAAAGACCCAATCGACTTCTCCTGAGCGATGCATATATTTATTGCTAAGAGTCTTCGGGATATTTAACTCAATTGTTAGAGTAGTATTATCGCCATTGTTAAACGTTCCAAGCAGTACATTGTTTTTAAGACCATCAAGTTTATCTGGCGAAGCGTTATATATTACTTCACCACCATTGAGAACGCGCATGGAAAGCTGAGCAAGGAAATCATCCATGCTGACGACGGTTTCCTTTTCGGAAACTTCTTCAGATAATGGGTTTGCGCTACCGTGAGGGTCTGCGCGGAGATATATTTTTACATAGTCATACTCGGTCGCAGTATTACGAACCTTTACGGTCTCGGTAAGTGTATCGCCCGGCATGACGTTTTTGAAACCGTCAAATAAATCGGTTTCGCTCCAGGATGTTCCTGGATAGAAAACGAAATTATCTGCACCGCCTTCGAAATAGACAGCCGAATTGAGCGCGTTCGCATTTGGCGCAACAACTAAGGCTAAACTGAATAGTAAAATTGTTACGAAAAACTTTTTCATTTTACTCCTCAGGCCAACCTTCCGCATTTAATGCATTATCGCCGTTATTCGCCGCCTGGACAGCCTCGCCAGTGATACCTAGCGAAAACGTAGAACCTTCATATTCGCCGGAAAGCTTACCCGGAATTGTTACTGTCGTAAAAAGCGGCGTAGTAGTTTCACCGGCGTGCAAAGTGCGCATAAAATAATAATAGCCGTCGCGATAAGACCAACTACGGCTGAAATCGAGCCGAAAAATACTCGGTAAAACTTTATTCGACGTTCCATCGGCATGCGCAACGCTCGTAACTAGCTTAATGCGTACATACGCGTCAGTATTGTCGGTATTCTTGATTTGTGGGATTTTACTGTACGTTTCTCCCGGACGAGCATTATCGATATTCTTAAAAGGTACCGGTCGCCCATCGGATCCGGTTTCTTCGGTATCTTCAATCAACTCTATCGATACGCCATCCGTAGTAATAATATTATGCGTCCGACTCGAAGTGGCGAAAAAAGCAGAAGTACTACCAATCATCACCATGATCAGTGTCGCGATTCCGATTAGTAGTAACTTCTGTTTTTTAGTCATGATTAGTTAATCTCTATGCCCCATTCTTCAGCGAGAGCATTTCCGGCTTCGATATAATTAGCGAAGCCTTCTGCCTGAATCGCCGCGCCGGTAACTTTAATCTTTCCTAGTTCAAAGTTCGTATCTTTAAATACTCCACTAGTAAACACTTCAGGCATCGTAATGCCAGTGAAGATCTTTTCAGTATCGCCAGCCTTCATAGTATTCTTATGGGCGATTATGAATGTTCCAGTGTCGCCATTGATGCCAAAGTTAATCATTTCCCACTTAGAGTCGTCAAAACCCACAACAAACTCATCTAGAATGGTCTTTAGGATTAACTTTAATTTATCATTTACACTAACATTCTCGTCATTCAGCTGATTAGAGATTGAAGCGAACTTTACTACAATTGGGCTATCTTGAGGGATTTTACCATCGCGTGCTTCGTTATATGCATTCAATACGGCCTTTGTGAATTCGCGCGCATCTTGAAGCTCAATAGCGGCATAAACGTAGGCCGTTTCGCTATCGTCCTTAACTGTAACAGTTGGAGTTTTAGCGTAAACAATTCCAGGCATGAGCGATGTTTTTGCGGTCCCGTCGGCATTAACTCCCCAGTTATCCTTTTCTGGCTCGGTAAGATCAATATCAACCTTCCCGACCGTAAACGTGTTCTTTACCTCTTCTGTCTTGTCCGTAAAGAAGGCGAGCGAGCCTACGCTAAGAATGAGTGCAAACACGCCGATAAAGAATGAAATTGCAAATACTTTCTTTTTCATTGTCTAATCCCTTCCCTATTCCTTATCGAATGTTGCGTTAAATGCTGCAGCGGCAGTCCCAAAACCGTCCGCCTGTACTGCTTCAGCGGTAAGGTTCATGCCGAAGTCCTCGAGATCGTCAATAGAAGTTGCTACCTTTACGTGATTAAATAGCACAGCCGTAGCTTCTGGGGCTAGTTTTTGCTTATAAGTAAAAGTAATACCGTCGTTAGCTACTACGGTGTCCCATTTCGTAGCATCAAAACCGTCTAAGACTCTACTGATATTCTCAGCCGTAATGGAGGTTGGAAATGTATAACCTTCATCAACAACAGCGCTAAAGAGCTTTGAGATTTTATCCCCATTAGTGAAGGCCATCTTGACACGAACCCAAGCGTCCGACTTACCCGTATTTGTCACAGTTGGATCCTTATCTACGGTTGAGCCTGGCATGATATGTCTATAATTATTAGCCATGACACGATCGCCGGCCTGTGCGAGATTTGTATTTTCATCAATTGGAGCTTCATCGAGCGTAATCTTCACACTTCCAACCGTAAAGGTATTTACGATAGTGTCAGTTTTGTCAGTGAAGTATGCGAGCGTACCTGCGCTGAGTACGAGTGCAGAAATTCCCAAGATGCCTGCAATCGCTAAAGCTTTTTGCTTTGTCATTTTGTTATCCTTTCTTTTAATTAATTATCTATGTAACTAAATGCTTGTAGCGCGGAGCTAAACCCGTGCGTCTGTACTGCGTCAGCGGTTATCTTTACGTTTAGCTTTCCATTCTCATCAGTGAAACCGGATAAATCTACACTTTCGTCTTTCAAAACTTGCATGCTTAAACCGATATATTGATAGATAGGCTTTTCGGTTTTATAGCCAGCTTTTAATGGTTCGCGACGCGTAAATGTTATTTGCTTATAGCGTTTGCCGTCGACGGTGCGATTTGCAAATTGTCGAATAAATTCTGAATCGCCCGGATCTTCGTCAGGCAACTTAGAACTGCCACCATAGCTATACGTGATGTAATCTTTATCGAATAATTCTAGTGGCAGATAAATCCGCATACGGACATAAGCATCGACATTTCCGGTATTTAGAACATAAGGTTTCATGCTAATATTCTTTCCGGCTTCGACAATATTGGATGGTAAACCTAACCATTCTTCGTAGCCAGCATTTAGATTATTAGCCATTCCTTCGTTATAGGTGACACTAGTAACTTCAGTATGATAGCGGAATAACTTAGTCTTAACATTACCGATAGTAAAGTTATTAACTACTTCGTCGGAATCGGTAAAGTACGACAAAGTTAGCGCCGAATTAGATATTCCAAAGAATACGGCAGCAAGTGCTATAGCAAAAATTTTCTTTTTCATTCCCCTCCTTTCTCCCTATTAGTAAACAAGATTAAAATAACTCCAGTACGCCTTAAAAGGCTATTTTTTGTCTTTTTTGCTCGCAGTTTTCTCCTTTCCTTTATTTGCTACAGGCGGATAGAAGACCACGAATAGCAACGCCACGGCGACTGCTATCGCGATATATAAGCCAGGCGGTCTTTGGATGTGATATGCTAAATATCCTAGTAGCGGAATGGAGAATTCTGGTTTACCTAATACATTCTTGTAGTGTACTAATTTTGCATCAGCAACGTCATTAGCATCGCCTTTAGTGCGAAAATGACGTTCATTATTCTCTTCCAATACTTCGTCAATGCGGTGCGTTACGACGGTTTTATTTTCATCGGCCACAAAAGTAATCACGTCGCCTTTCTGGAGCTCGTTTGTATCAACGGGTTTTACATAAATAAGAGAACCGACATGGTATTCTGGCTCCATTGAACCAGACATGACGGTATAAATCTCATAACCAAGTACGCGAAATACGACTAAAAAGATTGCTAGCAGCAGAATGATTGCCACGACAATGGTAGTAAAAATACCCCAATATCTCCTCCTCATTCTACTCCTATCCACGTTTATTATTATATTCGGCTTGTGCTTGTTTTTCAAGAAGCGCAAACGTTTTTTACAACAAAAAATACCCCCAGTTGTGGAGGTATTTTTTTGTATGGTCTAATTAGATATTATCTAATTCGCCTTCTGCCGGTTCGGATAATTCTTCTTCAGCTGGAATATCCATACCGGTATATTTTGCGAGCGTTTCTACGCCAGTACCTACAGGGATCTTGCGACCAATAATCACATTTTCCTTGAGGCCCTTGAGGTGGTCAACGCGACCAGAGATAGCACTCGAGATTAACACACGAGTAGTGTCTTGGAAGGAAGCGGCCGACAAGAATGAGTCAGAATAGATGGACACCTTGGAAATACCGAGGAGCATCTGAGTAAACTCGGCTGGAGCTTTACCTTCTGCAAGAGCAGCTGCATTTTCTTCCGCTACGGCTGCTTTACTGACTATATCGCCAGTGATAAAGCCGGTATCGCCTGGCTCATCGATCATTACGCGAGAGAACATCTGGCGAATGATGATTTCGAGGTGCTTAGCGGAAATTTCGTGACCCTGAGCGGCATAGATCGTGAGAATATCATTCAAAATGTAGCGCTCGGTCTCTTCGATGCCTTTGTACTTCATGAGGTCTTGCAAGTTTAGAGAGCCTTCCGATAGGCGATCACCAGGTTCGACACGGTCACCATCTTTGACGGTGAGAGCGAAGTCTACTGGTATGGACACCTTAACTGGTGAACCGGCATTCTGAACGAGTACGATTTCTTTATCGGTCAATTCTGCTACGCCATCAAATGGAGCAATGATTGGATCTGCGCCTCTTGCCTTGCTTGCAATTACAGCACCAGTCTTGACGGAAGCGCCATCTTTAACCTTAGCTTTGCGACCATCAAGAGCGAAGTGTTCTTTCTTGCCAGCATCTGGCGTAACCTGGACAATATTATGACGTCCTTCTTCCCATGTAGAAACTACACCAGCAATCGTTGAAATGTAAGCCTGACCTTTTGGTGTACGGGCTTCGAGAAGCTCCTCAACACGTGGAAGACCACGAGAGATAGCACCGGAACCGGCAACACCAGAAGAGTGTTTAGTATCAAGCGTTAGCTGCGTACCAGGCTCACCAACGGATTGAGCGGCAATAACGCCAACTGGCTCATGGTAAGCAACTGGACGACGAGTGGACATATCGATACCGTAAGCTTTGCGTGGAACACCATCATTACATTCGGTGGTAAGGACGCTTTGAATCTTAAGGCTATCGATTTCTTCGTCGGCGGCAATTTGATCTGCAACTTCACGAGAGATTAGCTCATCAGCTTCGAGGCCATATTTTTCTACAGCTTCGGCGGAGTAGCGACCATAAATACGATCTGCAAATCCAATGCCGGTGAGTTCAGATTCACTCTTGTAGATGCGGAAACCTGGATCTTCAGCTTCGGATTCGACCGTAAATACATCCTGAGACACATCGACGAGACGACGAGTGAGATAACCGGAGTCGGCAGTACGAAGAGCGGTCGAGACCTGACCTTGGCGTGCACCACGAGTGGCGATGAAGGATTCAAGCGTATTAAGACCTTTCTTGTAGCTCGACTTAACTGGAAGCTCAATCTCACGGTTGAAGACGTCCACCATGATACCAATCGTCGCAGAAGCAAGCTTAATGTTACCTGCGGAACCACGAGCGCCAGAGTTAGTCATAATGGAAATGTTCGTATCGAGGCTGGCGAGATTATCTTTAACAAGTTTAGAGATATCATCGTCAACTTTGCGCCATGCGGCTACAGTGAGACGGTAGCGCTCATCTTCTGTAATGAGACCCTCTTCATATTGTTGGTTAATCTGAGCAGCAACACCTTCACCTTCAGCGAGCATAGGCTCAACTTCGGAGTAGTATGGATAATCGTCTTTAGACGTCGAAACGCCAGCGACAGTTTCATACTTGAAGGAGAGATCCTTTATTGCATCAGCTGCTTCAACGGCGGCATCAGCGCCGAATTGATTGAGGATGTTTGCCATCACCTTCTTAAGATGTTTGCTGTTTTGAACTTCGTTGTCATATGGATACTCTTTTGGAAGAATCTCGTTGAAGAATACACGTCCAAGAGTTGTATCGCGTTTTTGACCCTTCGTATGAACACGAATTGGGGTCTGAAGCTGGAT
>CAMNFE010000010.1 GCA_946537195.1 uncultured Candidatus Saccharibacteria bacterium
TGCGCGCATTTGGATCGTGTTCAATCGTGATAGCGGCCGGATCCGGAGCTGGAGCTGGAGTTGAAGTTGGAGCTGAAGCTGGAGCCGGTGCTGCCTTAGCTGGCTGTTCAGCCTTCGGCGTCTCGACCTTTTGAATAGTCGGTTCGGGAGCTGGCGTTGCGGTTTCGGCCGTTACAGGATTAGCGTTTTTCTGAATTGGCGCTGGGGCTTCTGCAGGAGCTGGTGCAGGCGCTTTTTTGCCAGTCGCCGCCTTATTCTCTTCCATCGCCTTCGTCGCTTCTTCACGACTTTGCTTCTCTAGTTTCGCTTTCTTCTCTAACCATGAATCCAAGAAATTCTTTTTCGGCTTAGATGGTTGCGGGACGCCACCAGCCGTCGCCGCTACATCTTTTACATCCGCCGCTGAAGCAGTAGGCGTAGCCGCCGCATCTTTTTTAGCCGGCTGTTCATCTGTTGCTGCAAGGCGCGCGTCAATCTCTGCTTCAACCTCGGCGCGTGGGCGACCGTACTTAGACAAAGCATATGCTTTCATCTTTACCATCAGCTCATCGTTATCTTCACCCATTGGTGGCAAAGACTTCATCGTAAACGGACTCGTCGGTGTATCGAACATCATTACTGTTGCAATCCAGTTAAAGTTCGGCTGTTTATGGAGATCTTCTGCATTAAATATCGGCGAGAAGGCCTTCTCCATCAATTCCGCATCCGTCACACCAATACGACCTGACATCAAAGTACCGACGTTACCCAAAAGTGCTTCCCTAATCTTATCTGTGAGCTGCGTCATAAACTGGTTTGCCAAAATGAGGTTCAAACGATATTTACGAGCCTCAGATAGGATTGATTCAAAGCTCTCCGTTGCGAAGTTCTGGAACTCGTCTACGAAGAGACAGAAATCTACACGTTCGTCTTCTGGCGTATCCTGACGGCTCATGGCTGCTGCCTGGAACTTCATCACGAAGATCATACCTAAGAGCTTCGCGTTCAACTCACCAGTTTTACCCTTCGACAAGTTTACGAGTAAAATCTTCTTGTTATCCATTATTTCGCGAATATTAAAGCCTGACTTGGTCTGACCCAAAATATTACGCATCATCTTGTTTGAAAGGAATGGGCCCCACTTCGAGACGAACCAGCTCGTCACCTCACCTGCATCACTAGACTTCTGCGAAGCCGGAAACTCCTTCGTCCAGTAATCATATACTGTCTTATCTGTTACATACTTTAATTTTGACTTCACAAACTCCGGATCGATAAAACAGCGCGGAATATCAATAAAGGTTCCACCTTCTGGATCACTCATCAATAACAATGCTGCGTTGCGGAACATGTGCTGCGCACGCGGACCGAAAATGCCCTGATTTCCTGGGTCGTAAAGTGACGTCAGCATATTAATACCTTCCTGAACGATAAAGTCCTTCTGGTCTTCGCTCTGGAATTCAAACATGTTCATACCAACCGGATTATCCATATTACCCGGTTCGAATAGAATTACATCATCCATGCGCTCTTGCGGCACACGACTTAATAGCCACTCTACCGCATCACCGTGCGGATCGATGAAGCAGAAACCGCGTCCATCGCACATATCCTGATAAGCCAGGTTTTCCAAAAGCACAGATTTACCAGAACCCGTAGCACCAATTGCATAGGTATGACGACGACGGTCTTTTTCGCGTAACCGAATCACCTTCTTTTCGCCACGGAATTCGTTGACACCCAATATAATACCGTCTTCGGCCAATTTCGCCGGACCATCTACCTGCTTTACTGCCTGACGTTCTACCTGTGAAGTCGGAATCGCATTCTGTGCTGGCAAATGGAATAAGCTAGCCATTTCTACGCTATTAAGAATCATGCTTCTTTGCGTTGGCGGGAAAATACGCAATACATAATCACGCACCAAATCCTCTGAACGACCCAACATGTCATAGCGGAAACCATTATATTGCGGCAAATCAAACTGTGAGAAAATCGAAACTACACCGCTCAACAATGATTCCGAACGTACTTTATTACTTGAGCTCGCCACCACACG
Organism: uncultured Candidatus Saccharibacteria bacterium; assembly: GCA_946537195.1. Taxonomy (GTDB): domain Bacteria; phylum Patescibacteriota; class Saccharimonadia; order Saccharimonadales; family Saccharimonadaceae; genus UBA2834. Next base: position 2,039 of record CAMNFE010000010.1, read on the forward strand.
AATCATTACCTCAAAACCAGGGTATTTTGTCTTCTCCTCAATTTTCTGGATTTCTTCTTGTTGCAGATTTGTTAAGATTTTATTCTCATCTTCATACTTATCGTGCATTTCCGGTGGTTCCCACAAAGCACGCGCCACATCGCCAACCAAGTTACCGGCATTGTATACGGCCCGGTTAACTAAATTACCCGTACCATTACGCCATTTTTTACCATCCTTTATATTTTGTACTCGCTGTAATGATTTAATTACCCAATGCCCGTTCGTTGGACGGAACATAATCTGCAACCCAATGCCATCGCCTTTCTTTGCAACCGACATTGCGTTAATCAAACCTAGGGCTACGTCGCGCTTTGTGTCTTCATAAGTTGCAATCGGATACCAGTAATCCTCTTTCATACGGAAAACACCACCTGAAACCGCATCAATCTTCCCCTCTGGGCTAAAGAAGTTAGGATCGGCTACTTCTTCTAGACGCGCTGTCGGATATGCCGCCGTAATAGCCTGCTTAATCGTCTCTGTTAATACCGCTGGCACTACCGCATAGTATTTAATAAAGCCATCATGAGCCACAATCTCGAAGCTGATATGTTTTTGTCCATACAATTTCGCTTTTAGGCCTTTTTTCAATGTTGAAGAAATAATGCTATACATTACCTGCGCTTCGGATAATTGCTCGTTAATAACATCGCGTTCATCGCGTCCGCCTACCTCAATATCGTCGGTGCTCGGAGGCAGGTGAATAAGCATCGGTACCATCTTTAAGGCGCGTGCAATATTCTTCTTATCGCGCTTGCCGCCTGCCCACATCTTCCAGACCATTACGAAGAAAACTATTACCGCGAGAGCCGCTATTATAATAGTCGCAATATCCATTAGGCACCCCCTCCGTTCAGACCGTCACCCATCTTACGCGCAAAGGCTTTTTCCATCAGTTTCCAACGCGCAACATCAATCTCCGCTACGAGCTTAAATGGATCCTTACGGTTTCGGCTCACGATATCGTTCACTGCTTTTTCATAAGCTTTCGGTAAGCTCTCAGCGTCACGCGGCACATTAATCTGTTCCAATGTCGCCTTAACTTCCTCTAATCTTTTTTTCTCTTCGTCGCCTGGATCATTCTGAATCGGCGCTTGCGGAGCCGGTGTCGGCTGTGCGCTAGATTGCATTTCACCATCTGTTTCAGCAGAATTATCGTTATCAATCAGTTCTGCTGGCATCTCCATCTGAGGCTTCAGATCTTCGCGCGATTCAACAAACTCACCAAATTTATCATCTTCCTCATTAGATTTAGGAAGCATCTCTTGAGCACCAAAAAGAGCGCCATTCTCACCTGGAGCAGTTCCCGAAACGCCCTTACTATCCATAAGCATTATTGTATCATAAGATATTGCGTGACACCAAGAAACAAAGCAATATTTCCAAAGCGATTATTGCTACTACTTCGTAAACTAATAAACCGCCAAAAGACTGTCCAATTAAGAGAAAAAGCGGCGCAAAAGCGATCACTGGGCCATAATAATAACTTTTCTTTTTAATATTCCCCATCGTTGCTTTATTGATTTTTGCCTTCAAATAGAAAAATAGCCTGCAGCCAAAAACTGCAAGCCCTAAGCAAAGAACATACACGAGTGTAAATAATACTAAAACACCTAACGCCCCCACCCCGCTCGGGTTAGTCAGAAACATCATGGCTGTCAAAAAGAAGAAAGCAGTAATACTAGCGATCAGCAATAACTTATCCATAAGCGAATTATAGCATAAATGCGAATTGCGACATCGCCCTACTTTACACTGTTCGCTTACCGCGCGAAAAACAAGTCATCCTTAGCCTACGCTATTTCAGTCAGTATTTTCTTCCCCAACAAGACATGGGCTAAAGGTAGAGGGCTTATCCGGCAAATATATACATTACTTATAGCCGCAAGCTTGATCTCTACCCCTAGCTTTATTGACCGCCTCTCGTATAGAGAGGCATAGTCCTTGCAAATCTTTTGTACTTCTCTGTTTCGGGTATCTAATGTGCTAGTCGTACTTCAGATTTACGCGCTCTACGCACCTTACCTCTCGGTAAGTCTTTGGCGGAGCTTAGCTTACTCCTAGGTTGTAATTTATGGCTAGAAATAAGCTATTACTACGCCAAATTTTCTTACACACCTTCTTGTTTTGTTTTTGTGCTGTTTGTTTTGATTAAGCACACTCTGAATATAGCAAAGAATTGTTCAAAAGTCAATAATCTTAGTGTTCAAATATAGTTGTAATATTTACAACAATACCCCACATTACAGGGGTAATTCGCCTCAAAACAACAAAGTATTTTTTACAACAAACATAAAGCAACGAAATACTTAGCCGATCTCGCGAAATATGCCAGGCCATGCGTTATTGTTAAACATTTTTGCAGTATTTTCGTCGCCCTATCGCCCAAAAAGCACGTCAAATTTGTTATAGATACAATAAACTGTTTATGTTAAAAATACACAAACAGATAACTAATCTGTTACAATTCTACCCCTGTTATTTGCTGTTTTTCTGCCTAGCCAGCAGCCGCATACTTCAAAATAATTGTAGATTTCTTTTCAATAAAACGAGCCGATCAGCAGCAATGCTCAATTAAATATCGCTAGGCTTCAATATTTTTGTAGAACAACCCACGTTCCGATATGTATACAAACGCAAAACTACCCTACAGCAAGGATCGCGTTAATATGCCACGTTTTAATTACTTGTTCGAACAAATATCAGCATCAAAACGGCAATTTCGTGCAAGTATTTTTCACATTACAGATGAATAATTATTGTAAATATTACAACACTTTTTCTATTGACATTAGCATTTTAAGGCTTTATTATAGAGGTAGCTTTTGAATAAAATTATTATCCAGAGGCCAAAAACAAACATCGATTCCAAAATATAACTCCACACTCCACACACAGAAGATCCGGTTTTCCTCGCAGTTACCGGATCTTCACTTTTTTATCGAAAACATCAAAAAATCGCCTTCCCTGGCGACTTTTTTAAACGATTTTGGTGGAGCTGCCGGATACTGCCTCCGGGTCCGAACTATCTCTGGTATGTAATCTACGGACATAGTTCATTCTTTCATCTCGACAAACTTGCTAGAGCTGGAATAAACAAAACTCAAGCAATGTCATGACTGAATTTTCGTGTCGACCTCTGTCAGAAGGTTAACCTTATTACCATGTGTATGATATTATCCGAAGTTATGGTATCTCACTGAGGATAACAGACCTAGGTATATCTTAGGCCATAGCGTAAGCAGGCATATAAGCTACATGCTTACTAGCAGTTTTGTCTGCATTTATGAAAACACTTACGGTGTTAATCGATCCGCATACATACTGTTAATAATCCGTCTAAGCTTTGTCAGCCCCAACTAGTTAATATTTTATCGCACTCACGCTTTAAATTCAAGTCTCCACCCCTGTATACTGCCCTCATGAGTATTTCAAAAGTCTATTCAGCAATTCCTCATGGCTACTCTGGCCGCTTCGTAACCGTCGAGGGCGACATTAATCACCGCGGTCTCCCCTGTTTCAATATTGTTGGTATGGCTAGCAAAATCATCGACGAAAGCCGCGATCGCATCCGTTCCGCACTCCGTAATTCTCTCTTTGATTTCCCCCGTTCAAAGATTGTCATTAACCTCGCTCCAGCCGAATTAAAAAAGGACGGTACCCATCTCGATCTACCTATCGCATTAGCCGTCCTCAGCCTTTCTCAGCAGCTTTTACCATCCGACTTGCAAAACCGTATGTTCGTCGGCGAATTATCCCTAAACGGCGATTTACGCCCTATTAAAGGCATCCTTAATATCGTCGAAACGGCCAAGGCTCACATGATAAAGCAGCTCATTATCCCTGCCGGAAACATGCCACAAGCTGCTCTTTTGGCTCACGGGATCGAGATAATCCCCGCCAATAATTTGCGTGAACTCTGACTATTTTTAAAAGGTAAAACTGACCTCAGAAGCACCTCTTTTTCAGTTAAAAATACTAAAAAAGATAAGCACGAGCATATTACCCTGGACCAAATTTTCGGCCAAGCCGGTGCCAAGCGCGCGCTTTTAATCGCTGTCGCCGGTCGTCATAATATTCTATTTTCCGGACCGCCCGGCACTGGTAAAACTCTCCTTGCCAAAGCCAGTGCAGGACTACTGCCGCCACTTACTCTTTCTGAACAAATTGCTATTACAAAAATCCATTCACTTAGCACGCTTTGCACGGATATTATTTCCGAACGCCCTTATCGAGCACCCCATCACAGTGCTAGCCTCGCCTCTTTGATTGGCGGTGGCCCTAATCTTATTCCGGGCGAAATCTCTCTGGCGCATCTTGGAATTCTCCATCTCGATGAGCTACCAGAATTCCCTCGCGATCGCATCGAAGCTCTTCGGCAACCTCTAGAGGACCATTACATTAAGCTCGATCGTCTCGGCCAACATGTCAAATATCCGGCCGATTTTATGCTAGTCGCCACCATGAATCCCTGCCCCTGTGGCTATCGTTACTCCTCTTTTAAACAATGCACCTGTAGCCCTTCTGCTATTAGCAATTATCAGCGCAAGCTATCTGGGCCACTTCTAGACCGCATCGATATTATTTTTAATCTAAAGCATGATCCTAGCATTTTCCTCGCCGCCCCTAAACATCTTGAAGGCTCAGAGCAAAAAATGGCTCAGAAACAGATTAAAAACGCTATTAAACGCCAATCAGCACGCTATCATAGCAGTTCCAAATCAAACGCTCGTCTTTCCTCTTATGAGACTGCCAAATACTGCACTTTAACCTCTTCTGCCAGCGCCATACTCAAGGAAGCGGCCGACCATTACAAATTCTCTGCTCGTGTCTACTTTAAAATCATCAAAATAGCCCAAACTATTGCCGATTTAGACAATGCCGAGCGCATATCTGATCAACACATCTCTGAAGCTATTCAATATCGCCCACAATCGTCCGTTTAAAATCAGGGGTGCTACCCCTTGTGTTATTAAAACTTTTTTGCTATAATTACAGCCATAACAAAGTCTAATTTTTTTGAGGAGCACTACCATAGGTACCAACAATTCGAAAACACGCATTAATGGTGAAATTCGTCATCCGGAGGTGCGCGTTATCAGCGCCGACGGCGCACAGTTAGGTATCATGTCTAGTCGCGACGCTCAGCTCATGGCTCGTGATGCCGGCTTAGATTTAGTGGAGATATCCCCTAACGCTAACCCGCCTGTCGTCAAAATTATTGACTGGGGTAAATACCAGTATCAAAAGATGAAGGAACTCTCACGCGCCAAGAAAAAAGCTAAGAGCTCTGAGCTCAAACAGATCAGACTTGGTTTGAAGATTGGGGAGAATGACCTCAATATTAAATGCCGCAAAATCCTCGAGTTACTCGACAACGGCGATCGTGTTAAGGTAATGATCATCTTCCGTGGCCGCGAAATGGCCCACAAAGAGATCGGCACCGAGCTCATGAATCGCATTATCGAAAAACTCGGCTCTGAAGTCGTCGTAGACGGCAAATCACAGATGAGCGGCCGCAATCTCACCTTTATGGTTCGCCATAAATAGATTGCAACTATAACGCCCACCGGTTCCCTACACCCCAAAGCGTTCAATATATCAACTAAAGTAGGAAAGGTAATCAAATGCCAAAAATGAAGACCCACAAGGGTACTGCTAAACGCGTCCGCCTTACCAAAACTGGTAAAGTTGTTCGTGAACGCGCTTTCGGCAACCATATCCTTGCCAAAAAGTCTAAAGCCCGCAAACGCAACATGAAAACTGCTGCTGTTATTCGTGGCAAAATCAAGAAAAACGTTAAGACTGCATTAGGAGCTTAATCATGAGAGTTAAACGTGGAGTCGCTGCACGCGCAAAGCACAAAAAGATTCTTAAAGCTGCTAAAGGTATGCAGCACTATCGCACTCGTAGCTTCCGTCTCGCGAAGCAAGGTGTTATCAAATCATTACGCTATTCCTACCGCGATCGCCGCAATCGCAAACGCGATTTACGCGCAATCTGGATTACTCGCATCAACAACGCTGCCCGTGAGAACGGTATCAGCTACAGCAAGTTAATCAACGGTATGAAGACTAAAGGCATCGAACTTGACCGCAAAGTTCTCGCTGAACTCGCAGTCAAAGATCCAAAAGCCTTCACTGCTATTTGCGAAAGCGTTAAATAACGTCCGATAGTTTAAAAATATCCCGCCCAAAAAGCGGGATATTTTTTATGTCAAAATTGAACAAATTTTTTACAAAACCCGCTAGCACTCCGGCATAGCAAAGTGCTAATGCATGAAATTTGTAAAAAATCCGCATAACAGTAGTAACAACGTTTGGGAATCATTCCCAAAACCGAATCAAAATCGATATTGGCTGCATAATAATAATTCTCTACCCCTGTTACTGTTTTGCCAAAAATAACACGTATTACCCAAAACAATAGACTTTGTCCCATATCCCCCATTTGTGCAAAAAATAAAAAACTTACGCTTAATTTGTAAATTTCACAACGTTAAGAAACTTTTGCAAGTCACCGCCAACCGTCCTGCCTCCAAGCGTCAAAAAAGTCACGTTTTGCGTGACTTTTTTGTCGTTCTTAAAAGCTCGCTTTATAAGCCGGGTTCTGTAACTTAAAGCCGAAGCAATAAGCTTGTAGTCATCTATCTAGCCGCACGATTGCTCGCACGGTCTAGCGGTGAGCGACCATCCGCGGATCACGGTTTATAGGTCTCCTTGCAGCCAGTAGAGTTTACCTCACCCTGATGTCACCACCAAGATCTGTGGGCTCTTACCCCACTCTTTTCACCCTTACCTCTGTCAAAGACTGAAGCGGTATAGTTTCTGTGGCACTTTTCCTACGCTTACGCGCGGTTGCCGTTAGCAACTACCGTATCCTGTGCTGCCCGGACTTTCCTCTCGCCAAAAGGCCAGCGACTACATCAACGAGCTTGTCCTTAATTGTATCAGACATTGACAAAAACGTCAAATATTATTTACTAATATTCACCACGACGCACATTAGCGTCAATCACCTTGTTCACTTCAGCGTCAGCTTCCACATTCTGCCCTCTTGGCACATGCGCAAAGCTATACGCCTCCAAATTCTCCAATAATTTCAATACGTCAGAATGCACCTGCAATAAATCTGGGTTTTTCACCTTATAAATACCGTTCATCTGATTAACCATCATCAAGCTATCACTCTTAAAGTGAACCTTCTTGAGGCCAAGCTCAATCGCCTGCTCTAGTCCTTCTTTCAGGCCATAATATTCCGCCAATCGCGAACTTGAAAAACCCAAAAACTCCCCACCTCTCTTAATCTCTTTACCATCAGGGCCGATAATATAGTAACCAAGACCACTTGGGCCAGGGTTTCCGCGTGATCCACCATCGGTATAGATGGTCGCAAAATCGCTTGCTGGCAATACCTGGGCATTTTCCCCTGTTTGCATGATTCGAGCCGCTGGCGTACCGGTCTTTGTAGCCACAATTTGCAGCACCATCATGGACGCTTCTTCCAGAGGTAGCACCCCCGTATCGGCCGCCTTCATCCATTTATAGGAAGAATAACGTTCATTCGTAATCTTCAGGCTAGATTCATCGGCGATTTTCACTTCATATACGATATATAAGTTCCCCAGTTCTGATGCCCCTTCAAGATTCGTAAATGTTACCGCATCAACTAGCTGGATACTCGCAGCTTGAACTCCAAGATTCTCGTAAATCACTCTAGTCATCGCCTCATCCGGCTGCTCACCAAAGATAATCTTTCCTTGCGGAAGCTCATAATTAGGAGCGCCACCCTCAATGCGGCCACCCGCACGCTTCAAAACTAGGACCTCATCGTCTCTTCTGCAAATCGCCGTCACCCGAATGCGCTGTTTCATATATTACCATTTTATCACAAGCATTAAAAAAGTCGCGCTAAGCGCAACTTCTTTAATATCCCAAGTTACATCGTTTTCCCGTGATAAGAACACGGTGGGTAAACTCTCTCACGCTAAACCCACGGGTTTAACATGTCGAATTCCCGAAAACATGATTATTCAGGAAAATCATGCGCAACTTGGGATACTTATATTTTACCACGTCGCCCAATTGCCCGTCAAAGCCACCACTTAGGCGCCGACAAGTTTTACGAACAAGCTCATAATCGCCTGCGTTGCCCCAGACATATAGAAGCTTAAAGCCGTACCAAAGAATAATAAACAGAAGTAAATCACAATAATGCCATAACGTTCAATCTGTTCCATAAAGCGACGCACTCCACCTTCTGGCGCAATCGCATAAAGTACACGTGAACCATCAAGCGGCGGAATTGGAATTATATTAAAGAGCATAAAGCCCAAATTCACCGTAATACCCAACATTACAAAAACACTCCAAAAATTCGCACTCGAATATAGCGCATCGCCACCTTCAATAGTAATCAAACCCGTCCAAAATCCTACCAAGAAAAATGCCAACGCTAACAAGAAATTAGTTAGCGGACCAGCAATCGCCACCAAAGCGAATCCCCACTCGCCATGTTTAAGTTTTCGCGTATTAATTGGTACCGGTTTTGCCCCGCCAAAGATCGGACCACCCATTAAGGCTAAGATGATTGGAACAATAATCGTCATAAAAGGATCGATATGTTTTAGAGGATTTAAAGTTAGACGACCACTGTGTTTTGCCGTGTCGTCGCCGAGTTTCAAAGCCACAAAACCATGCATTAACTCATGCAAGATCATCGAAAATAAAGTAATAATGAATACCGAGAAAATATATAATAAAGTTTGCCCCAAATCTCCACTCATAGTCCTTATTATAACATGAGCGCATACAAAAAAACGGGTCCTAAAACCCGTTTTCCAAGATCTAAGATGTTATTTAATCAAACCTTTCTTACGAAGAGTACGAAGAGCCGAAGTTGAAACGTTTAATTTTACCTTACGACCATCAACAACGAAAGTGCGCTTCTGAATGTTTGGTTTGAAAACCTTGCGAGTCTTATGCTGAGAAAAGCTCACATTGTGGCCATACATCTTGCCTTTGCCGGTAATTTCACATACTGCCATATCTTTTATCTCTTATTATTTCTTAAAACTTGCTCTATTATATCTTATTATTGGCTTTTTCGCAAGTGTTAATCCAGCTTCCAGACTTCCATAACAGTTGGCAAAGAATTGGCGTTCTTGATTTTCAACTTCTTCTCTACCTTCACCGAAGCCTTGATGTCGGCAAAATCCATATTTCCCATCGGAATCACAATTTTCGGCTCCACAATTGGAACGGTCTTCGGATTGCTTGTGCCGAGAATATCAACTGGACCTAAATTATCGAGATCTTCTGCTTTTGCGGTATTTCCAACAATGCCAATTTTTACCCCATCAACGTCTACGCGATACATAATGCCGCCTTCAGTCAGACTTGTACCGATAATTGTAATGTCGCCAATTTCAAATTCGCCAGATCCACGAATCGTTCCAACTTTCAAATCAGCATCAACCGTCGATTGTGCGACATTAATATTTACGACGCGTTCTTTAGCTTTTATTGTCATTTCATCAGAATTTTTCAGCTCTATTTCAAACATTTCTCTACTCCTTTTCTGCTATTTATAGAATTTTGTCTGGGTCGTAGGTTTCACTGATTTTCATCGACCAAACATCTGCAATGAATCGGTCCCGAACGCTCTTACGATATAGATAATCTTCTCTGCTCATAATTGCATAATTAAGCGGCTTACCCATTCGTTTTTCAACAACTTCTGCCCAACGTGTTAGTTTCCTTTGATAATCGTCACCAATAATCAAAAGATCCAAACCTTCTTGGCCAGGTAGACGATTCGTGACAATTAATGCGCTTAACAAATTCTCGACTGGACGTACATAATCTTCCCAAGTTGGACGATGCACTTCAACTTCCTGAACATTGTCAATTTTACGAGAAAATATTTCAGTCATTGGGCGCGCAAATGGATGTTTCATGTTCGCCGAGTAATAAACTTTATTCTCGTAGTTCTCAATTTTTACTAACCCTAGTGCATTTAAATTAGTCAATTCACGACGCACTGAGTTAATTTGTTCTTCTATTACGCGAGTAATCTCACGCACATAATAAGATTTATCCGGATTTTCAAAGAATAACCCCAGTAGCTTTGCCCTGGTCTTTGAACCGAATAGTTTTTCTAGTGGCATTGCATTTTCTTTGCTCATCTTATAAATATTTTAACACAAAGAAATCAAAATTACCTAGTAAAGTAAAAATTAATTATTCTATTTGTAGCATTTTTAAGCGGAATCCAAATAATTTTGTCATTACGCCTAAACCAAGTTAACTGTCTTTTCGCCAAATGCCAGTCGTCTAAGGCATTTAAGCGCACCGCTTCGTCACGATCAATCTTTCCTCGCATTAAGTCCCAACAAATTGGATAAATATCCGACTTCATTGCCTGGCTATCCCACCCATATTGCTCTACCATCTTCAAAGTCTCTTCTTCAATTGGCTGTTCAAATAATTTGTTCGCTCTTTGCAGCAATCTCTCTTTAAGTTCTTTACGTGGCCAATCGATTCCAAAAACCACAAAATCCGAACTCATCTCTTGACGGTCTGAATAAGTTTTTTTCACAACATCATTAAATTGGTAATTGTAAATTAGAGCATCTACATACAATCCCGTACCACCAGCAATTATCGGCAGATGTCCTCTTTTACGTATTTCTGCTATTTTTTCTCTCGCATAGTTGCAAAAATCTACTACCGTAAAGCGATCATTCGGCTCAACTAAGTCAATTCCCCAGTGCGGCACCCCCTGCATTTCCTCAATGGTTGGCTTTGCCGTACCTATATCCATACCCTTATATATTGCTCTCGAGTCTGCAGATATAATCTCACACTCGCATATGCCACGTTTAGAGAGTTCTAGAGCCACGTCTATCGCTAATCCTGTCTTTCCGCTCGCCGTAGGCCCCACAATCACTATTACAGGGCTTTTAGAAGCATCAAAAACAGCAGAGCCATCCCCCGCTCTACTGTTCTCGGATGTCATCTTATTTTTGGCGCTCACGATAAGCGTAAGTCTCCGTATCGACAGAAATAACATCACCAGTTTTAATGAATGCTGGCACCTTAACTTCAACGCCAGTTTCCAACTTGGCATCTTTCTGAACGGAAGATGTCGTATCGCCTTTTACTACACTCTCAGTGTAAGTGACCTCGAGCCAAACATTTTTCGGCAAAACAAGGTTAATTGGACTATCGTTGTAGAACTGAATATCAAAGTTTTCGCCCTCTTTCATAAAATCCTTTGCGTCTCCAACCATATCAGCTGCAAGCTCATATTGGTTAAAGGTTTCAGGATTCATAAAATAGAACTTTTCGCCATCATTATAGAGGTACTGTACGGTCTGATTCGTAACCTCTGCTGGCTCAATTTTTTCCTGTCCCTTAAAAGTCTTTGGCAACAATGCGCCCGTAATTAGGTTCTTAACCTTAACATTCACGATACTGCCGCCGCGACCCATTACTTTTTGGGAATACTCAACCACCTTGTATGGCTGACCATCCAAGGTAATCAAGGTATTTTTCTTTAAATCTGTTGGTCCATACATGCCCAGGAACCTCCAGAATTACGCGCTAGCGACAAATGGCATTAATGCTAGATGACGAGCACGCTTTACAGCCACAGCGAGCTGGCGTTGTTGTTTAGCCGAAAGACCAGTCTTGCTGATTGGCTCAATGCGGCCATATGCATCGACATAACGTTGCAAAGTTTTCACATCGCGATAGTCGAAATACATATTTGGATCATTCTTGTATCTCTTCATCATTATCCTTTCTAAGATTGATTAAAATGGAATTTCACTAAGATCAATTGGTTCGTCCGAAATGTCATCTGGAGCAACATCTTGCGACTCATTATTGGCTAAATTAGCCCTATTGTTGCCGCCATCACCGTTGCCACCGCCGATAAAGTTGAAATCTTCAACGACAATTTCGACACGGGAGCGTTTTTGGCCTTCCTTATCTTCCCAGCTACGCTGCTCGATACGGCCAGAAACCAAAATGCCACTACCTTTCTTAGCATATTGCGCGATGATTTCGCCGGACCTTCCCCAGGCCGAGCAATCTAAGAATGATACCTGTTCTTTATTATCACCAGAACCATCCTTGTAGTTTCGATTTACTGCCACCGTGAAGCTACAAACCTGTGCACCACTTGGCGTCGTGCGTAACTCTGGGTCACGCGTCATGTTTCCTACGATAATTGCTTTGCTAAATCCCCGCGCCATATCTTATTCCTCCTCTTTTGATTCTTCTTGAACTTTGCGTTCTTGGCGTTTTGCCATCATTTTCTCACGACGTGGATCCTTTGCAACTAGCAAATAGCGGATAACTTCGTCGGTAATATTGAGCACCGAAGAAATCTTTGCTGGAGCAGCTGCTGGAAGTTCCAATTCGTAATAGTAATACACTGCAAAATCCTGGCCTTTAATCTGATAGGCAAGTTTCTTTTTGCCTTCATTGGCTTCTTTGACGATTTTACCGCCATTGCCTTCGATCAAAGCCTTGACTTTGTCGGTTGCCGGCTCGAGATTCATCTCTAAATCAGGATGAACGAGCACGGTTAGTTCGTATTCTCGCATAGAACACTCCTTTGGTTAAAGCAAGAGCGCGATATTTTTCTAACTAAGCCTCTTGCTGAGCTAATATTGACGTAAATTATATCACAGCCCACCCCTGTTGGCAAGCGTTATTCGAAAACCGGCACATCTGGCGGGAACGGATCGTAGCCATCTTCGCCATAATCTTCCGGCGCGAAGCTACGTTTGCTTGGCTTCCGCGTCCATAAACCGTCCGAACTACCGCCACCGAAATCATCTTCACCAAAGTCATCATCGTCCGTAAAACCATCCCCGTCCAAATCATGATTCCCATAAGGATTAAAACCTAAATCCTGCAAAAATCTTGATGGGAAATTATAACTTCTACCACCATAGGCAAAACGCGACTGCGCAAAAGTCAAAAACAGCTCCTGCATTGCACGTGTCATTCCTACGTAAGCCAAGCGACGCTCTTCTTCTACATCTTCCGCCGATTCATCCATCGAACGAACGTGTGGCAACAATCCTTCTTCCATACCCACCAAAAATACAATCGGAAATTCCAGACCTTTTGCGGCATGTAGCGTCATTAAAGTCACCGCGTCTTTACCTGCTTCCTCATCGGCTGACGACATTAAGGCCGCATCCGCCAAAAATTCATCCAGCGTCGCATATGCACCCGCCTCACCAATCAAAACCGTCAAGTTCTCATTGCGCTCTTCGGATTTTAATTTATCGCCATCATTCAAGTAACCACGGTAATCAATTTTCCTCAATAACTCCTCAATAATATCCGCCGGATTAGCTTCTGCGGCATATTTTTTACGCAAATCTTCTAGAATATCCGCAAATTTTAGATATGCTTTCGCGGCCTTACCGGTCAATCCATCGATATCGCCTTCCAAAATCTTCTGCACTGATTTCTCACCGATCCCGCGCGTTGGAACATTTATTACTCGCGTAAACGAAATAATATCGCGTGGATTCACGATTAAATGCAAATACGCCACAATATCACGTATTTCTTTACGATCATAGAAACGCACCCCACCAACGAGCTTGTATGGCAAATGAAAGTCCATAAAAGCCCGTTCAAAAGCTTGCGACTGTGCATTTGTACGATAAAGTACTGCAAAGTCACTTAATGGCCTACCCGATTGTTTTATTATCCCTGCCACATAACGCGCCTCATCTTGCTCGTCACGCGCACCATGAATCTCTATTGGCGCACCTTTTCCTTCTTCCGTAAATAAAACTTTGTCGCTTCTTTGCGTATTCTTCGTAATCACCTTCTGGGCGGCATCCAAAATGTTCTGCGTTGAACGATAATTCTGCTCAAGTTTTATTACCTTCGCTCCCGGAAAATCACGTTCAAAGTTCAAGATATTCGTAAAATCTGCACCGCGCCAAGAGTAAATCGATTGCCAGTCGTCGCCAACGCAACAAATATTCATCTGCTCATTCACGAGTAACTTTACAATCTCATACTGAATATGGTTCGTGTCCTGATACTCATCAATTAAAATATGCTGAAACTTACGGCGCCATTTCGCTCGGATATCTGTACGCTGCCTCAATAATCGCGCGACATATAACAATAAATCATCGAAGTCTACTGCGTCCGCTTTCATACGCATATCTTCATAGCGTTCATATACTTCCGCTATCTGTTTTTGATTCGGATAATACGCTTCTGCCAACATCTCATCTGGATCTTTCCCGTCATTCTTAGCCTTTGAAATCGCCGCCTCGCAAGCACGGGGCTTAATTGACCTATCATTAATATGCAGCTCTTTCATCGCCCGTTTAATTAAAGCCAAGCGATCGTCAGTATCATAAATCACAAAACTCTTCGAGAGCCCCACGTTTTCAGCTTCAATGCGTAAGATTTTTACGCAAATCGAGTGAAAAGTCCCCATCCACGGCATGAAACTAAAGTTATTCTCCATATCTAATAGATGCGCTAAACGCTCGCGCATCTCACGTGCGGCCTTATTCGTGAAAGTCAAAGCAAGAATCTCATACGGCGGAATGCCGCTAGCAATCAGATTCGCAATTCTATGCGTTAAAGTTTTTGTTTTGCCGGAACCTGCGCCCGCCAAAATTAGCACTGGCCCAGACAAAGTCTGAACCGCATCTTTCTGCGCAGCATTTAATCCCGTCAAAATCTTAGACATGTCTCTATTTTACCGCAAATTTCTGTCTATCAAATATTCTTTATTTTGCCGTCTGCGCCACTTACGCATCTCTGACCAGCATAAGCTTTTGCAGCATCGCCCGTAAAGCGCTCGCAAACCAAGTTGTTATTAGTCGTATAAAGATATTGCCATTTCCCTTCAGCTTTTCGATAATAGAGCGCCGTTGCTCGCCCTATCGATGCACTCAATCGCTCATATCCAGTAATCGAACTACCCTGAATGTCTTCTTCGTCTGCACTAATCATTACTGGAGTAGTATTTTCTTTTGCTTGGTAAGCCGCTAATAACTCCTTCATTAAAGCCGCCTTTTCGTCTGAAATCCAACTCTCATGACCGCAATTCACAAATACTTTACCCGTAGCATCACCGTTACCGTATTGACAAATCACTCCGTCTTTATTTTTAAAGCTTTTTGTATACATATAACTCGGCATAATTAGCGAATCGTTCTCTTTAAGACCATAGTTTTCCAGGATACCAAAAACTGTCCTCTCAAACTCAATGCGCTTAATTTTGAGATCCCTAAATATATCGGCATTCAAAGTATTAACGTCAGCAATCTCAACACTCTCCGATGTAGATAATGTCGTTACAAGATTATCGCCAATCTTAATAATTACGCCATTGTTACCGCGTTTAACTTCATCCCTTCTCTCTACAAAATCACCAATTTTCATCTGCAAATCAGCCATCAAGCTATCAATTTCCTTCCTTAGCTCGCCTGGGTCTTTCTGCTCTTCAATTTGTTTAGCTGGTTCATTTTTCTTGACGCTAACAATGTTATTTGGCACCAAAACCTTATCAATCACAATAAAACTTGCTAAGCTAACAGAAATCAACGCAAAAACAATCGTCGCCGCTATCCAACCCGTTGGGCGCCTTCTGCGCAACGGAATCGGTACCGCTTCTTTCACTTTTGGACGCTCCTCAAATTCGCCCATCTGTTTTTTCATTGATGCCTCCCTATACTTATAGTATATTTTAGCATAATCATTTAAAATTCAAAAACCGCCCATAAGGGCGGTTTTATCATTAAAGGCTCTTAACGAAGTTTGCCAGGTTTTCCAATCTTACTTTTTCTTCTTTATCACGTAAGCGCACGCTCACTTCGCCTGCTTCTGCATCTTTTGGCCCCACAATGATAGCGCACGGAATTTTCATCTTTGTCGCCTCACGAATCTTCTTTCCGAGACTCTCATTGCGATCATCTACCGTATAGCGCACTTTGTTGTGCTCTATTGGATCATTCAATTCGATATCTTCAAGAACCTTACGAATCTTCAGTACGTAATCATTTACGGAGTCGTTAATCGTCAAAATACGGATTTGCTCTGGCGCACACCAGAATGGGAACCAACCTGCCGTGTGCTCAATGAATACACTTAAGAAACGTTCAATCGAACCTAATAATGCACAATGGATCATAATCGGCGTCTTCTTGCTGCCATCTTCAGCCGTATATTCTAGGCCAAAGCGTGTCGGCATTGCGTAATCTAATTGTACCGTCGCAAGCTGCCATTCGCGCCCTAAAGCATCCACGGCCATAAAGTCCATCTTTGGACCATACATTGCCGCCTCGCCTTCGCCAATTGAATAATCCATCTCAAACTTTTCCGCCATTTCCTTGATGGAATTTTGCGCCTTCTCCCACATTTCTGGCGTACCAATGTAGCCATCGCCGTCATCGCGGAAGGATAGACGTAATTTCAATTGCATATCAATTCTCTTGTAGAGATCTTTTGCAGATTCAATCAATTCCCCAAAGATATCGCCAACTTGTTCTTCCGTACAGAAAACGTGCGAATCATCCTGCGTAATGGCGCGTACGCGGCTCAAGCCGCCCAACTCACCCTTGCGCTCATCACGATAAACCATCGTCGTCTCGAGGAATTTAACTGGCAATTCCTTATACGAACGCGGTACACTCGCAAAAATCTGACTATGATGTGGGCAGTTTACTGGCTTTAACGCCAATTCATCTCCACTTTCCGTGCTCGTAAAACGTAGCATTTCTGGGAATTTCTCGAAGTGACCAGAGGTCTTATAGAGGTCAATATTCGCAATATGTGGAATACATACTTTTTTATAGCCGCAGCGCTCACGATAGCCGTTCGCCAAAGCCGCCACCATATCACGCAAAATCGTACCCTTAGGCGTAAATAGTGGCAGACCTGCACCGACTAAATCGGAATAGCAAAACAGACCCAATTCTTTGCCAATTTTACGATGATCACGCTTTTTTGCTTCTTCTTGCATCTTAAGATAATCATCGAGTTCTTCTTGCGTTGCAAAAGCTAAACCGTAAATACGCGTAAGCATTTCACGTTTTTCGTCGCCGCGCCAATAAGCGCCTGCAACCTTGTCGAGCTTAAATACGCCTACTTCACCGGTATTCTCTACGTGTGGACCACGGCACAAATCCTCAAAGTCCCCAAGTTTATAGAAAGAAATCACCTCATCTTCTGGCAAATCATTAATCAATTCTTCCTTAAACTTTTGGCCATTATCTTTTGCCCACTTTAAGGCATCTTCACGCGAACGCTCGCTGCGTTCAATCGGTAATTTTTGCGCAATTATTTTGCGCATTTCTTTTTCTATCTTCTTAAAATCGTCCTCAGACACCTTTGCGCCACCAAAATCGATATCATAGTAGAAACCGTTATCAATGGCTGGGCCAATTCCAAATTGAATTGTTGTTGTGCCAGAATACAAATTCTTAACCGCTGCAGCCATAATATGGCTAAGCGAATGACGCATTTTTTCTAAATCTTGTATATCTGACATCGCTGCCCTTTCTAAATTAGTTTTTATATCTGTTATTTTACCATATTTTTCCAGATGCACCAGCAACTAGACAAACTGTTTCGTTTATGCTTAAATAAAAATGGATGTGAAGTTACTTCTAGGAACCGATCTAGTTCAGGAGTAATCTTATGAGGACAAAAACAACGCATGCAACAAAAATTCGCCGTATTTTTGTTGCAATTTTCTTATCAATACCTCTAATTGTTAGTGGTATCGCATTACCGACCAACGCAGAAAGCAACAAAATATCCGTTACTGACCACGATAGTGACGGTACTCTCTCTATCGGAGACGAATTTTGTATTGGTAATGAATGTTTCTATATTATCTCCAACGACGGCACTGATGTCCAAGCTCTTAGTAAATACAATCTCAAAGCCGGCGGCGACACCTTCGATGTGTCTGCCGATCCAGATTACAACAACACTACAATCGGACAAGGCAACACAAAACAATATACTAATGACTATTACTCTTGTAACTGGGATTGGGGCATCAACGGCAACGAAGATCAATATGGCGCAACCCGTTGCTATAAACGCTATGACACTAGTTATGACATTATAGATATTTCCAATCGCGAGGATCTTACAAATATTTCTTATAATGATTTCTATACAGCAACTCAAGAAATCTACGACGAAGGCTATTTATGCGTCTACGATTCCGAATATCGCAGCGGCATCGGCACTTTCATCACAAAACCATACATTTGTTATAAGAAAAAACCCGTAACTACCACAATCAAGCAAGACCCCGAAATGCTTAGCGCCCACAACGATGCCTCCGGCAAGTTAATCTTCCCTATGCGCGGCAATGTTTACTGGAGCGACGGCAATTACGATATTCACAATAACCTTATCCTCTCCGAAGATTACCGACAAGAATACGAAAGCGGTGTCAATGATTACACCACCCACACCGAAATTAGCCATTATATTTATAATTACGCCGATCTCCTCAAGCAACAGCACGATATCAAAGGAATTAACCTCCTATCATATAATGATTTCATGCACATCCTGAACAAGATTAATAAGGTTGGCGCTACTTTTGCGGATGATAATTATCTCATTGAAGATAATGAGCATTTTAACTGGCAAGAACAAGAATACGATCCAGGCGATCCTCACGGCTACACTTACTGGTTCGCTAGCATATTGGATTATATTCCAGAACAATATAATTGGCTCTATAGCTCTACTTATTGGCTTTCTACCGGCTGGTATACTGGTGACGAAACCAGTTACGAACCGTATGAAGACGAATACGGCAATCTCTATCGTCAACAAGCATTAAACCGTCAATTCTTCATCAATACTCGCGGCGATCTTTGTAGTGTGAACGGTTATTGTGGTCAAATGAATATCCCTGCTGGTATTCGCCCAGTCATTACTATTGCTGCCAATCAACTACAGATTAACACTTTCAATATTAATGGCACTGTCCGTTGGATCGATAACAATAATAGTTCAAATGTGCGCCCAGATATTTCAGTTATTCGTCTTTATCGCAACAATGTTTTAGTTGACACTAAAGAGGTTGCCAAAGACGATGACGCTAACCTTTGGCGCTTTTCCTTCTCTAATCTCCTAAAATTTGACGAAAACGGCAACGAATACGTCTATACCGTAACTCAAGACAACATTCCGCTTTATAGTTCAGATATTACAGATTTCAATATCGTAAACCGTTATATCGAGAGTAGCGACGTTATGCCAACTCCTACCCCTAATAAGCCTATCCCGAATTCACCAAACACCATAGACAACATCGGATCCTATGCAAAACTAGCAGCTCTATTCACAGCTGCAACCGCTGTAATATTCACCCTATTCCGCCGTCGTCGTTAAGCTATTTTCATTGACTTTTTAGACAAAATATGCTATAATTAGCATATTGGGCTATTTTTGCTTTTTGAAGCCCTGAACGCACATTCACAATTCTATGAAAGAGAGGTGATATGCCGTGTTTAGCATATCCAATCCCGAACGCGTTCGCGAGAACGCAGAAACCATGGGAAAACTATCCATTAAAGGCGGCAACGCCGTCGAAATTTCCACTCCCAGCAACATGCTGAGTGAGAAGGAAGGTTGGATTACGGTAGCCAATCGCGGAATCTTCAAAGATCCAAAGTTTTTCTACAAGAAAAATTGGCTGCGTGAAATCGCTAGCTACAAGGACCCCTTCGTCACGGCCAGCGATTCCCTGCTACACAGCATTCACCCCAATACTCCAATCGATGAGGCCATTTATGACCTTATCAAGGACCGTGTTGATGATACCTGTGCTAGCTTCAATTTTGCTGCCGCAATCGCAGATGGCGACGATTATCGTGCCGCCTCCTGCACCTGTCGTAAGTATGGCCGCCCAAATCACGAACAGCTCACTACCGCTTCGCTCTTGGCGCACCGCGTCTATAGTCTCGGCGATTATGAGCCTCGTTTTGACAAAGAGGAGGCTAGCGCGCTTGAAGCCATTAAGTTCAACGCCGAAGGTATCAAAGCGCAGTTTGAGCGCGTCTTAGAGTATTACGGTATTTCCGGCTGGAACGTCATCGTAAATCCTAATGCGTCCGCAATCGACGTTAGGGATAAGAACTCTAGTGGCACTCCCCTGGTCGTCATTCCCGTCGACCGCAAAGTTAATGGCCTGAAGCTCGTTGAACTCATCGGCCACGAACTGGAATGTCATCTGCGCAACTCTGAGAATTCCCGCCAGCTCTTCATTGAGCTGCTGGGGGCAGATTCCCCACTCATTCCGCTCGTTCCTCTTCTGGCAAAGCCGGACGACGAAAAGCTCTATGAGGGGCACGCTAAACTCTCTGACGTGTCCATTCTGGGTAATAAGTCTCTACCGAAACCGTACTACACCATCGCCCAAGATCTCGCCGTACAAGGCCAGTCTTTCTCGCAAGTGGCCTACGCTATCTATGAGCTTTACCTAGACAATGGCGCTAGCGAGATGTCTGCTATCAGAGGCGCCTGGCTCGCTACTTACCGCACCTTCAGAGGCTGCAACGATCTCACTAACCCGCAAAGCTACGCGTTCGGTAAGGACTATGGCTATCTTGCAGGATTCTGCATCGCTAAAGACCTGCCAAACAAAGATTGGCTTAACTTCGCCAGTCTCACCTTGTCCGACCTCGGAAGGCTCCAATCGGCTGGCGTCATCTTCAGTAACCCCAAGTACCCATACTTGGATGCTGCTTCGTATATCGCCAACGATCTGCTCTATCCTTCGGAGTAACTTTCAAGCACCTTCACCGCTCAGGCTCATTTGTCTGGGCGGTTTTCTTTTTTATAGAAATATGCTATATTAATACCACCTTGGGTCGCTAGCTCAGTTGGCTAGAGCGCCTCGTTTACACCGAGGAGGTCGGGGGTTCGAGCCCCTCGCGACCCACCATTTCAAGAA
>CAMNFE010000011.1 GCA_946537195.1 uncultured Candidatus Saccharibacteria bacterium
CTGATCGGCATATAAGAACACTCTATATACTAACCCAAAATAGTATTCAGCAAAAGTGCTGATTGATATTATCAAAACCAAAGAAACAGTAAATAAACTGTCGAAACTATTATTGATGATTAATGGAAAAACAAAACAAAGTATAATGACATAAACAATAAATACCGCAGATACTCGACTAAAAAAGCGCTGTGATGCCGCCAGTATGTTATTGATGGTCTTGCTGTCCTTATTTGCAATGGGTTTATAAAGCAAGTATTGCACAACGCCACCAAAGCCAGCTTCAATCAAAGAAATATAAGCCAAAAAACTTGTTATGGAAGAAACAAGCCCGTTCACCTCTGAACCATACTTGGAGATAATTATTTTAGGAACAATGAAGCCATAAGCAATAATTACTACCTGCAATAGTAAATTGGCTAACAAATTATACAGTGCTTTCTTTGATCTCATCTATTATCTGCCTCATCTTCTATGGAACATTTTAATCCTTGGATAATCGATTCTCGATGCGACTCGCATTCTATCATATTCTGGACGGTCAACTTCTTATTCCCATTATAAATACGACTCATTACCTTTCCATTTGTCAATTTATATAGTATCCTAGTCATTTTGCTATTTCCGTGTAGCCTAAAGAGGTATGCATTCAGCATTTCCTTAGAGTAATCATTGTATTGTTTGTCCACAAAGGAACCATCCTTAATCTCCTCGCTTCTTTTTTTGAATTCCCTCAGTATCCTTTCTCGCTCCTCACCTTCCGCAATTCTGATTCCCTGTTGTTGTTTTACTATTGGAATATAACTTATGCAAATCTTATCTCCAAAAGAAGCATCAACGATTAGAGATTCGTTCCAGAATTCGTTACTCTCTTTATTAAAAATAAAGTTTCCTTGTCCGTATATGATAATACCGCTGTCGTATTTTTCCATGCAACCGATACAATGGCTATGCTGGCAAACGACTAAATCTGCCCCAAATCTAACTAGAAGCCTACACCTTTTTTGTAATAACGGCGAAGGATATCTGTAATGTTCTTTACCACCATGATATATGACTACGACATAATCATTCTTCTTTTTCAAGTCTATCAAATCCTCAATTATTTCTCCTTCATCATATCCAAAAGCGCCCGAGCTATTTTTCGTAGCAACAGAGAATTCCATTTCGCAAGTATTATATACTGCAACCTTTTTACCACCAACATTTAGAACCTTACATCTGATCGCTTTTTCAAGATTCTTGCCGACACCAACATAACTCAATCCGTTTTCTTTTAAAATACTAACCGTTTTGTTTAAGCCAGACTCGCCATAATCTAAAATATGGTTATTAGCGAGACATATCGTAGAAGGCTTCAACTTAGTGATTCCATTGATACACTTCTCGTCAGCCTTCAAATTTGGTCCGCATTTAGACAGCGGTATTTCGTGATTTATTAATGGGGTCTCCAGATTAAACACTCTAGAACCAGCCTGGCTCCAAATCTTAAATAACTCTTTACCAAGCAAACCCTCAATGTCGCCATGCTTGAATAAAGTAACATCGTCACCATATGGCACCAGATCCCCAGCAATTAACATATTCATGCTCTATTAGTCTCCTTCCTCTAATTCTATCATATCGCCTAGTTTCCTATTCCATTCTTCTGGATCAAATCTTTCGTACCCAGAGGCTGGGAAAAATGTTATTTCACCAAAATATACCTTCCCGTTAAATTCATAAAAATCTGTTCTCACGAACGCAATATTCTTTGATAGTTTTTTAGCTAACCGCTTCATTTCGTCAAATTTATCCGGCTTTTTTAGGCTCTTATCAATGTCGTGTCCTCCTTCAGTTACAGGAAGTAGATTCCATTTATCATCAAACCAAGTCTCCTTTAATCCACTTTTACTAAATCGTTCAGAGCAAGCTAATACTATTTTTGGCTCACCATTAAAACAAAAAAATTTATAATCGACTACAGAATCTGAACCCAAATCACTCATATAATTTTCGATTATTATTCTTGGTTTTACATTCTTGTATGGCCATTCACGTCCACGGTGATAATAATTTACCCTCAAACACTTATTAATCTTGCTTTTAGCTTTATTTTTATCTAACTTTGCTTTGTCTTTTACTATTACTAATCCCCCCGAATCGTGGGTGCATTTTATAACAAACTGCTTTGGCAATTCGTCGAAATCAATGTCATCGAAATTGTCATAGACGCCAATAGTGGGGATGATGTACTTATTGCCTATAATATCGGCAACATATTTTTTTACCGCATATTTATCGACCATCGTAGTGTAAACGTCTTTTCTATCATGCAACTTTAGCCACTGCAACTTCTCATTAAATGTCCGAGGGTTAAGCAAATCTAGTTCTTTATCGAAATTAACATAAAAGGCCCTCTTAATAAACCACTCATCACTAACCCATCTCAATAGTCCCATTTTATTCAAAGCATTAAATCGCGCCCGTCGATCCAATAAAACTTTTTTTATTCTATGCATAAATTCTCCTTATTATGGCTATTTTTGTTACATAGATAACAATGCATATACATCATGCAGAGCAAAACCATATGAAAACTCGAATCATAGCTCACCATAGCATAGTCTAATATCAGGAACGCGACAAATAGAATTATGAATAAAATCAGCAATGGGTCCCTTTGCTTCTTCTTCATCTTTTGCACACACATTTTTATCATGCGCCAACCCATGAAACCCCAAAAAGAATAATAGATAATGAAGCCAACAATCCCTAAAGTGCTTAGTAGCTCTACATAGTTATTATGACTATAAGCAACATGATGATAATTTATCTCTTCCATATATTCTATAAAATTATTTCCACCGTACCCCAATAATGGGTGCTCCTCAAACAGTTCAATACCACGATCGATATAGAATTGCCTTTCGACCAAACTACGGTCAACGGAATGGCTGTTTGCATTTCCTTCCAGGGTAGTAAAAGTCGCTTCGATGCGCCTTCCAAGAACATTGTATAATTGCGGAATATTAAACAGCAAGAAAAGAATTATTGCAATACCAAGACATGCATATATTATTTTTAAAATCACTTTCATCCCCTTCGCCATTAAAACCTCATAAGCAATTGTGCCAATTGCTAATGCGAACAATGCCTTCTTCGAGCCGGAAAAAAGAGTTAAAGTAAAGAATAGTATTCCAATCAAAATATACAATATTTTTTGAAATAGCGTTTTATCTCTCTTTTCATGAGCCAAATATATCAAGATAAGTGCCCCAACAGCCATTTTCAATCCCAGCTCATTTGCATTCATTCCTATGCTTGTGCCCAGTCTTTCAACTCCAAAACTCTCCATTGGTGTACGCACCAACAAAATTATTGCAGTGCTTACAAGTGACAACAGTAGAATTCTTAAAACGAGAACCAATGTTTTCTTATCTTTTATATAAGTAGGCAAAAACCAGAATATACCAACAGTCTGTATTGCTGCTCCAATTCTGACAAGCGTATCATTTGCATCTGCCGCCCATAGCGAAGACGCCAGGAAAAAAGCCCAAAAACAGATATTCCATATTAAAACTGTATAAACTACAATCTTGTTTTTCTGGAAGATACTGAAAAAAGCTATGACGACAAATACAACCTTTGTAAAAATATCATCAAAACCAACGCCAGACCTAAAAGCACAGATGGACAAAAAATACAAGAATAGAAGAATGTAACGAAAGATTTCCATTTTTGACATTTTTTTTGCATCGTTCATACGCTATTCTCCATCGCGTAATTACTCTCGTCAATAATGCCCAATATTTTCTCACCCCAGTCAAATGTCAACCTCTTTTTTATGCTCTCCTGTCTTGATGCATCGTCTATAAATTCTTTTTTGTCAATTTTGTTCTTGATAAACATATACAGGCGATCAACAGATGGCTTAAACAAATAGTTCTTATCTTTCAAAATGTCCTTAATACCACCAACATTGGTCCCATATACGGCGACCCCACAACTAATCCCCTCCAAAACTGTATTAGGGCATGAGTCCATCAAAGAAGGCACCAACTCAAAGTCTGATGCCAATAAATACCGATCAATATCCCTAATTCTTCCCAGAAAAACTATCTCTTTATATTCCTTATATTCATTCTGATACGCCTTCAATTGTTCACCATCGCCAGCAACATATAGCTTTATCTCGTAGCCATCATCGATAAGCCTTTTTACGGCAGGCAACAATAAATGGTGCCCTTTTCTATTATCTGAAAAATTTCCAATAAACATAATAGTTATTATATCATCATCTCTCTTTTTGAGCATTTTACAACTTCGCATCCAAGAAGCATTAACGTTGTTAATTTGAATAAATATTTTTTTTGCCAAATCACTGTATTTTTCACCGTAACGTTCAATCAACGCATTTTTGTCGTCCTCACACTGCACTATAATCTTCCGGGAATGTCTAACCGCATATTTTTCCAACACCTTAAAATACCACATTTTAACAGCGGGCATCTTTTCTATCTTTTTATATCCTATAAAATCCTCCCGAAAAAGCGTTGTAATGTTTTTATATCCACTGATTCCATAACAAAATGTATCCACTGGACCAAAAGAAATTGCATAGTTGTATTCAATATTCTTTTTCTCTCTACGTAGAACCTTAATAATTCTAATAATTTTCTCAATATGGGACGGTAAAAAACGTCTGTTTTTTTTAGGTAATTTAAAAATCTTTATATTGTCGCACCCTTTTAGCTCTGGAATATTTCTAGATACCATAATCACATTATTGTTTTTGCTAGCACCCTTTACCAATTCCAAAAAACGCCTATGCGCGCCCGTAATGTTCCCTCCCTCATAGTTAGTATCCGACACAAACAAAAATGTTTTTCCTTCAATCAACATATTACATCATCCTTTCTGATAGCACGGAGATAGAATTGCTCAAGTATTTTTGCAGTTCTTCTCACGTCGTATTTTTCAGCATCTGACAGCAATCGAACTTTCTCCCTATTCTTTTCTATTGTTTTTAAACCAATTTCTTTCGCCCATTTCGCTACAGACAACTCTTTTACTTTGAAATTGTTGGATATTTTTGCCTCTTTAGGAACATTTGGCGACACTAGACAATTTAATCCAGAATACTGTGCTTCTATTAAAACTATGCCAAGCCCCTCATATAATGAAGGAAAAATAAAAAAATCAAAGGCACTATAATACCTGCAAATATCGTCCGTCTCAGCCACAAAAATAATTCTGTCATTGAGGCCCTCTTTGTTGATTCTCTCTTGGATACTAGGCTTTAAACTTCCATCCCCGCACAGCATAAACTTAATTCCAACATCATTGACTGCTTTGGCAAGTTCGATAATAAACTCGTGATTTTTCTCTTTTTCGAATCTCCCAACATGTCCCACCAAGTATACACCGTCGTCAATCGAATAGGCCCGCCTAATCTCATGCCGATACTTCTGATTAAAACAATATTTGTCGGCTTCAATAGCATTATTAAGAATAATGCAATCTTTCGAATTGGCTATTTTCAACCCAAAAAGCCATTCGGCCGCCTTTCTGGAACATGCAAAATAATAGTCGCTACAATTCTTTATTTTCTTTTGTAATAGTCTTTTTGCTGCCCCTTTCATACCTTTTCCATTCGAAATGCTATGACTATGGCAAATTGTCTTTAGCCCATTTTTCTTTGCAATCTTTAATACTATCGAAGCAACGCTTCTTACATGGCAATGTATAATTTTATATTCCGGATGAGACTTGAAGAAATCTGTCCACTGCCTTTTGAATTTAAAATAGTTTTTCCCATTAAAGTATTCATCAAATACATATACTCTACCGCCTAACGACTCGATTTCCTTTGCGAAATGTTTTTCGTTCTTTCGATCTATAATAAAATCGAATTGTATCTTTTTTCTATCTATATTACGATAAACGTTCATTATCATTGTTTGAGAGCCACCTATGTTTAAACTGCCAATGTATTGCAAAATCCGGATGGGTTCGTTTTTGCCATGAACCACTGCATTCACTTTTGCTTTCTGTGCCCTATTCTTACTTGTCATTAGAACTGCCCTTAAATCTTATTACTTCAACTTCGTACTTACTTGATAGCTTTACTAAGTTATCGGAGCCTGTTTCCGAATCAATCACAGAATTACAACTAAAAACGTTATTATTCCCAACCTGCGCTCCGCTAAGAATCACCACATTACTCCCAAACCAATTTCTATCCCCAATCACAATTGGGCGACTCTTGAATGTTTTCTTCATATTGACACTCTTATCATTAAAAACATGATTATGATCGTATATCTTAACCCCCTCGCCGAACAAATTATTCTTACCAATTACAATCCTATTGTGGCAGTTTATTGAGCAATAATTATTGAAAAAAGTCCCGTCGCCGATTTCAAGCCGTCCATTCTTAGAAATATTAATAATAAACCCTTTCCTAAACCGCACATTCTTTCCAACTTTTAGTCTTTTCCCATATTTCGCTTTATAAAACAGCAACTTGCAAGCTTCGTTTATTCCCTTCGCGACTTTTTCAGTCATTGAGAAAAATTGATACATTCTACTCCACCTCCATAATTTGCATCATTTCTGCATTAATCTTCTCGATCGTAAACCTCTCCAAGCACATCTCATACGACTTGTCACCCATTTTCTGTAGTTTTTCACGATGCTTAATCATCCAAATCATCTTGAGCGCCAAATCTTTCGCACGCTTCGTCTGTACGAACAATCCATTCTTGCCATCCACTACCGTCTCTCGGCATCCTGGTGTATTGGTAGTAAGTATGGGTCGCCCCATCGCTAGCGCCTCAATCAGAGTCTTTGGAATCCCTTCGCGATAATACGAAGGCAGCACGAAGACATTGCATTTTGCGATGTATTTGGCTACCTCGTTTGTCCCAGGAATATAATCAACGGTTCCATCTTCGATATATGGATTTAGCTGGTCCATTCTCAAAGCATTCTTGTTCTTATCAATCGCTCCGATATACCGAAAGTTTACTTCTGGGTAGTGATTCTTTACCATCGCAGCAGCTTTCAGATATTCCATTACGCCCTTTTCCTTCAGAACTCGCGATACCATCAGGAAAGCCATGTCATTTTTAGGTAGCTCATTGCGTTTAAACTTCTTCAGATTCACGCCGGAACCATCAACTAATTCACACTTCCCTCTTTCTACATATCCGCGGCTCACGAACTCTTCGATATCATCTTTGTTTTGGAAAATAACCTTCGTGTTGCACTTGAGTGCACGTTTGTATAGCACCCCTACTCCAGTCCGCACCAGCTTTACTTTCCACGAATCGGAGCAAAACAACATACCGAGCCCACAGATCAGCGAATAGATGCCCTCTACGCCCGCCTTCTTCGCCGCAAGCGACCCAAAAATCACCGGCTTAATCGTGTAGGCAAATACTTTATCGGGCCTTTCTTCGCTAATAATTCGCACTAGTTCTTTATAATAACTAGTCGTATTCAGTACCGAAAAAGAATTCTTCTTCAAATCAATCAAGCGCACTTTTACGCCGGCCGCCTTAAAAAAATCTCGGCACTCATCCTCTGGTACTACTACTATTACGTTGTAGCCCTTTTTTCGAATGTCCCGAATCAAGTCTCCACGAAAATTCACAAACGTGTCCGTTTGCGGTGCAATCATTAGAATCTTTTTCTTTGTCATTTTCGCAGTTTATCCTTTTTTATCTCGGCACTCCACAGGTGCCTATTTCCACAAATTATACCCCAAAATCACATCATAGTCAACAAACCATAAGGATAGTCACTTTTTGTGATTTCGTTTTTTAAGTTCGTTAATATCGTCACGGATGCGACCCTTGCCTGCGTCTACCTCATTGCCTTTCAATACAGTGCCGACCGTTAGTAGAACTACTTTTATGTCTTGTTTTAGCGAGAAATTTCGGACATACTCCAAGTCGTAGTTGATTTTTTCAAATATAGTTAGACCATTACGACCCTTTGCCGCTGCAAGACCAGTGATTCCCGGTCGTACTGCTGCGCGGCCACGTTCGGTTTCGTTCATGTTATCCCAGTAGGCTGTAATCCATGGGCGTGGCCCGATGAAAGACATCTGTCCCTTTACAACATTGATGAGCTGCGGCAATTCGTCAATCGAAGTTCGTCGGATGAATTTGCCAACGCGTGTATATTTATCCTTGCAAGAAACGTCCTTCACGTCATTGTCGGCAACCATGCTACGGAACTTGTACATTTTAAAAACTTTGCCATGCTTGCCCGTGCGTTCTTGGCGAAAGAAAACTGGGCCAGGGCTATCGAGCTTAATTACAACCGCAACCACTGCAAACAGTGGCGATAATAGTACTAGCGATGCTGAAGAAACGACGAGGTCGAACCCGCGCTTGAAGCATCCAAAAGTAATTAGCCTTGCTAACTTAGACTTGCTATAGCGTTCGCCCAAAAAAACCTCATACGGAGTTCTAAGTTGTACTGAATTCTGGCTCACGGCTTAATTATTTTCCTATTCTACATTCAATCTTACCACAAATTTTATCACTTTTATTGTATTCAATCAAGCTGTTTTCCTACCTCTACCTACCCTCCAAACCGTGAATAAAACAAGAATATCGACTTTATCCACGGTCAATCTAGGTTATTATTCCTTACTTTTAATCAACGGGAATGGTACCGCTTCGCGTCCCGACACGCCCTCGAGCAACCAGAAATTACGTTCTGAATTGCCCCAGCCACAGGCCGGCGGCATACCATATTCCAACATCTCTACAAAATCGCAATCGAGCATCTGTGCCTCAGCATCTCCCGCATCGCGCGCTGCCTGCTGTTCTTCAAATCGCTTCAACTGATCCAACGGGTCATTTAGCTCCGAGAAGCCATTCCCCATTTCGGTCCCCGCAATCACGGGGTGGAACCGCTCCGTTACCAATGGATTCGCGCTGGATTTCTTCGCTAATGGCGACAGTGACAAAGGCTCTTCGACCACCCAATATGGCCCCGCCGAAGTCTTACGAATCAGTTTCCAAACGTCATCAATCAAATGCGGCGTCGTAGTGTTCTCTAGTTTCTTCACGAATTCTTCACGCTTCAGATCCTCAGTCTTCCAGTTCTCTAGCAAGACTCGAATCAACTGTTCTCTGTCCGGATTAAATACATCCACATTATATTTCTCGCGCAACAAATCTGCATAGCGGTATCGTGGCCACTCGCAATCAAGGTCGATTTCAAATCCGCCCACGTTAAACTTCAAAGTTCCCCATGTTTCGCGACACACGTACTTCATCATCTCTTCGTAAAACTTCATACCGTCTTCGTAATTCTCGTACGCCGCATACGCCTCAAACGCAATATGCTCCGGCAAATGCTCATCGTCGACTCCTTCGTTACGGAATCTCGGTCCGATGTCGTATACCTTCTCAAAACCACCGCCTAGCAACCGCTTCAAAGGCAACTCGTGAGAGATACGCAAGTACATATCTTCATCCAGCGCATCCATATGTGTCACGAACGGCTGCGCATCCGCACCGCCAGTAGTGTGCTCGAGTACCGGAATATTAATCTCGATAAACCCATGCGAGTTCATATAGTCTCGCGTCGCCTGCCAAAACTTCGATCGTCGCACCAGGCGCTCACGCACTTCGGGATTCACGTTCATATCCACATAACGTCGGCGATAGCGCTCTTCTTTATTCGTAAACTGTTCCGGCAGCGGTCTCAGCGACTTCGTCAGTAGCCTCACATAATTTGCAAACACCGAAATCTCACCAGTCTGTGATTTGTCGACCACGCCTCGCGCTTCGACAAAATCACCAATATCAAGCAACTTAATATCTTTTACTCCAAACAATCCATCTGGCGTAGTCTCGCCAGTGGCCTTCATAAAAATCTGCACCTCGCCAGAATAATCACGTAGTTTAATAAATGCCAATTTTCCAAACGACCGAATCGCCACAATCCGCCCAGCCACCACAACTTCCTGGCCCTGCTTCTCGTCAAAATGCTTAACTACTTCAATAATCTTTGTATTTCGCTCTGATTTTGCCGGATACGGCTCAATTCCCCGCGCTCGAATCTCTTCAAGTTTCCTTAATCTTTCATTTCGATAATCTTCAAGTAACATAATGAATATATTATAGCATAAGATAGGTGATTTTAGGAGCATTGAGTAAACCCGAGAAAGTTTTGATGTAATTTAGGAAAATTTAGCTCGCGAGCCCTGAAGAGAGCCGCGAGACGAGTAAATTTTCCGTTAAAAATTACATCAAAACTTTCCCGGCGTGCAACGAAGCGCGACTGAAATCACCTATCTTATGCTAATTAATATTGATTATCTTGACTTCTCGCCCATTGAAATCAAAGCTTTCGCCAGCCTTACGTCCAAGCAAAGCCTTTCCGATTGGCGATTCATTCGAAATCTTCCCTTCGAGCGGGTTTGCTTCGGTTGGGCCAACCAAGATGTAAGTCTTCTTGCTGCCGCCAAAATCCAACTCACAAGTTGCCCCGAGATCTACTTTAGTGCGCTTACCTCCGCGAATAACCTTCGCGTTCTTCAAAATGTCTTGGATTTCGAGAATCCGACTCTCGGCAATCTTCTGTTCGTTGCGTGCCGAAGAATACTCTTCGTTCTCAGATAAATCGCCAAAAGCCCTCGCCGTAGCAATCTTTTCGGCAATCTCCGGGCGACTCTTAATTAGATTTTCTAATTCTGCCTCCAGCTCTTTCTTGCCTTCGGCGGTTAAACTAATCGATTTTTTTATCATAACCATCACTCCACATTAAGACTTATACTAGTCTACATGATAATTATTGTTGTGTCAATACTAAAATTTCTCAAACAGTTCGTCCAAGGCGACGGTCCAACTTTTGCCCGTCTTACGATCGGTTATCTCGGCTACGTTTTCCTCAAGCGTTCTGTCCGAAATCACGATGCGCAGCGGTATGCCCATCAGTTCCGCATCGGCAAATTTCTCGCCCGGTCGCTTGTCGCGGTCGTCGTACAATACACTGTCTTCTCGACCATCGTAGAACTTTTCTGCCTCAGCAATCCCCTTCTCGCCAATGCCAATCAAATGATATTGATATGGTGCCACTGTATCCGGCCAGACTAATCCCTTATCATCCGCGTATTTTTCCGCAATCACCCCCATCAAACGCGATATTCCGATTCCATAGCATCCCATATATACGGTTTGCTGTTTATTATTTTCGTCGATGAAGTTTAGTCCTAGAGGCTTCGAATATTTGAATTTCAACTTAAAGATATTCGCTACCTCCGCCGAAGTGGTTTCCTCAAACGATTCGCCACTTGCACCCAAATCCGCCAGTACTTCGTCATTGTATACTTCCTTATTTAGTACAACCGATTTGTCGTTATTATAATATATGGTATCTTCACCTACTGGTAGCAATGTTTGGAACTCATGTGAGTATTTCGAGAAAATCCCGCCCGACGCAAAAGTCTCATATGTACAATCGCCGATTCCTGCTCGCTCAAAAATTTTCCGGTAAGCCCCTTCAACCTTCGCGTAAAAATCATTCAAATCTTCCTCTGAGGCGTGGAAGCTATATAAATCCTTCATTAAGAATTCGCGGCCGCGCAGTATCCCTGACTTTGCCCGGAGCTCATTACGAAACTTCGTCTGAAATTGGTATACCGCCAGCGGTAAATCTTTGTAACTTGAGATATACGTCTTCATCAGATTTGTAATCGGCTCTTCGTGAGTCGGCGCCAATCCCAACACTCCACCCGATGCTAGCTCAGTCTTAAACCAAATATCAACTTCCTGGTCCGAAAATCTACCAGTCTTCTCCCAAGGTTCTGGGTTCTGTAAAGTCGTCAGCGATAGCTCCTCGCAGCCAATGCGATTCAATTCTTCGCGCACGATGGTCTTGATATTGTCAATTACGCGTAAACCCAACGGCAAATAATCATATACGCCGGCCATTTCTTTGTGAATATACCCTGCCCGAATTAAATATGCACCATTTTTAGCCGTTTCATCCTTCGGTGCCTCGCGCAAAGTCTTAATAAAAGTTTTCGATAATCTCATACCCCCATTATATCACACTACCCCATACCCAACATGAAAAGCAGGTAAAACGCCACTCCGTTTTTGAGCATATGTAGTAATATCCCAGCGTGAATTGTGCCAGTGATTTCGCGTAGCGCACATAGTACTACTGACAAGGCAAATACATTTACTCCCACGTTCCACTGTAAATGTACGATGCCAAACAGTAGCGATACCAGGAAAATCGATATTACCATCGATACTTTATTAGAAAACCTCCGCAGTAACTCCTCTCTCATTCGTCCATACAGCCACCCACGGAAAATCACTTCTTCCGCAATCGGCGCAATCACCACCAGTGTCAAGAAGGCTACCAGTCTATCTCCGCCAGTTACGTAATAGCTAAAACCTACATTCTGAGCTTCTCCAGCGTTAAACCACGGAAAGAAGGAGAACAGCGCTACAATTCCCGCTGCTAGTAATAAATACGCCAAATACCCCACAGGTGCCAAGCCGATATCGGTCCAGGTCGGCCATTCGTGCAACCCTAACTCCTCATAGTCAATTAGCTTTCGTTTCGGCGCTTTTGTGCGCTTGTCTTCGGTAGTTTTTCGTTTACTGGCTATTTTTGCAGGCACTATCAGTACCAATAGCATTGCGACTACATAGGACAGCGCCGAGTAGATTGCGGTCGTTACTGGCAGCGAGAACCTTTCTGTGCCAAGTATCCATAGCATCAGATATCCTACGATAAGTTGAGAGGTTATCACCGAGGCGAACACCCATAGCATCATCCACATCACCGTGAAAAACAGTTTCCACCCTTGTTTTTTCGGTAAATCGCCAGGCGTTTGCTTGAGTGGATGTTTACTATTCTCGCCCGATACTTTCATTAGTGTGCTATCCTCAAAATGTCTATAATCGTCACGATGAATATTAGTGCCAGTAATACGATAAATGCCCTGGAAACGATTTTTTCTTCGGTCTCCTTGGTTAGCTTCTTGCCACGCAATTTATAAATGGCGATTAGTAGCCACCTGCCACCGTCAAGCGCCGGAATTGGCAACACGTTCATGCAGGCTAGCGACACGCTAATCAGCGCTGCAAGGAATGCTAGATTCGATGGTCCTGCCGCTGTAAAGGCTGGGAAAAGCACACCAATGATTCCTACCGGACCCGAGACCGAATCTTTTACCTCGCTCAAAGCCTCTTGTCCGCTCTCGCGTACCGAGTCGTCAAAACTAAAGAGTCTTGCAGTACCAGATACCAGATTGCCAATCATAATACCTACACCTTTAAACGTCTCACCGGTTAGCTGTAGAGTTAACCCTGCCCCCACAATCGGTGCCGACCAAGTCGAATACGATATTGCTTGCGACGATGACATGGTTACGCCAAGCAAGTATTCCGAATCGGCTGAATTAAGTGTAACCGTTGGCTCATATACTCGGCGCTCCTCGCTTTCTTCGAGGCAGTCACACGGCTCATCGGCGCATTGCGACTGTTCAACGCAAGTCTTCTCTTTGCGCTCTACTTTGTATAATACTTCGCCGCCAGCATGTGCCGTATTATAATTAACAATTTCATCAGAATACGAGAATTCGTTGCCATCCACTGCAATAATATAATCTCCCGCCTGTAATCCAGCACGCTCGGCTGGCGAATCTTCCGCTACCGACGTAATCTGTACTGGAGTTGCCTCGCGCCGCGTATCGTCTGGTATTGTGAACTGTCCATCCAGAAATTCCGGCATACCAACCCATGCCAGTATTGTAAAAATTATAAACGCCACCAGCCAGTTCATCGTTACGCCAGCAAATAAAATCTTGGTCTTCGCCCAGAACTTTGCATTACCAAAAGTTCCCTTGCGCGAATCCTCAGCCGACTCGCCATCCATCTGGCAAAACCCACCAATCGGCAGCCAGTTTAGGCTAAAGAGCATCCCTTTCTGGGCCAGGCTTTCGTCTCCCTCTGAGTAGACGACCTTGGACATCTGTTCTTTTCTCCATTCGCTCTTAGGCAACCGTTTCCATTTACCAGTCTTCGGATCTTTGCGCCAAGCTATCGCTCGCGGCGGGAACCCAATGCCGAATTCCAGCACGTTGACGCCATTTCGTCGCGCCGCCAAAAAATGCCCAAACTCATGCACTGTCACCAGCAACATTAATACGATTAGACCTACAATCACACCCAAAAATATATCCATAAGATTATTATATCACATTATTTTCCGAATCTTCGATTGCGCTTATGGTATTCGTCGACAATCATCTGCACATCACCCTCTTCCATTTCCGGGAAGTATTTTTTAATAAACATAAACTCTGCATATGACGAACGCCATAACATGAACCCAGATATTCGCTCTTCGCCAGAAGTGCGTACGACCATGTCAATATCTGGAATTTCCGGATGATACAAATGCTTTCGAATAGTTTCTGGCGTGATTTCGCCTTCAGCCTCTAGCGCGATGTTCGCCGCATCGGCAATTTCATGTTCTCCACCATAGTTGAAGCAAAATCCCACCGTGATGCCATCGCACCCTTCAGTTAATTTTTCGGCCTTTTCTATAATACTTAGTAGTTTTGGCGGTATCTTATCCTTGGCACCAAGAATTACCATGCGTCCATTGCGTGCTTGCATTTTTTCGGCGTAGCCCATAATCTTGGTTTCGGCGAGCTTTAATATGTATGATACTTCTTTCTCGCTCCTGCCCCAGTTCTCGGTACTAAAAACATAAAACGTAATAAATTCAATGCCCGCATCCATCGCGCCATTGACTAGCCTCTCGATTGCCTTCAGTCCTTGGCGGTGCCCTTCAATCGACGGCAGCCCATGCTCTTTCGCCCAACGTCGATTACCATCGGCAATCACGCCAAGATGTCGTAAATCTGACATAATACTCCTATAACTTCATGATTTCTTCAGATTTGGACTTAAATTCCGCATCGATTTTGTCGCTAAACTCTTTAGTTAATTCGTCGATTTCCTTCTCGGCACGTTTCTTGACGTCCTCGCTCATCTCGGTGGCGATTTTGACGGCTTTGCGCGCATCTTCACGAATATTGCGAATTGCTACCTTGGCATCCTCTACCTTCGAAGAAGCAGTCTTAACAATCTCCTTACGGCGTTCCTCTGTGAGCGGTGGAATCGGCACCCGAATCACACGTCCATCATCGGCTGGATTTAGTCCTAAGGCCTGATCTGCTCGAATAGCGGCAGCAATCGCCTGGATGTTGCTCGGATCGAATGGTGTTACCACAAGTAAAGTTGCATCCGCTGCGGTGATATTTGCAGCTTGATTAAGTGGCATAAACTGACCATAGACTTCCACTTTGACGCCAGAAAGCATATCTGGGTGGGCACGTCCAGTACGTACTTTTTTCATCTCATCTTTAAAACGCTGCACGACCCCCTCCATTTTGCCGCGGTCTTCTTTGGTGTCAAACATAATTAACTCCTTGTTTATATAATCATTATAACATGTCAACGACAAAAATCGACCTCGTCAAAGGTCGATTGATGTTTATTCGTTGACTTTGGCTTCGATTTTCTCTTCTTTGGCCTTGGCCTTCTTCTCAGCTTCGCGAGCAGCCTTCTTGGCTTTGCTCTCAAGTGCCGCCTTCATTTTGGCAGCCCGAGCAGCCCGTGCCTTGAAGCGGTCCACACGACCTTCGGTATCGATAATCTTCTCTTCGCCCGTGAAGAACGGATGCGATGCGGAAGAAATCTGTACCTTAACTAAAGGATATTCTTTGCCATCTTCCCACTTAATGGTTTCCTCGCTCTTCGCCGTGGATTTGGTCAAAAACGAAAAGCCAGCCGCTTCGTCGGAAAACACGACGTCACGATAATCTTTAGGATGTAACTCTTTTTTACTCATAATTAGACCAATTATATCAGAGAACCCAAAAAAAGTAAAGAAAAAGGTGAGCCAAAGGCTCACCTTATGAGGTTAGTTAAAAAATAGTATCTAAATCGGTTACGATCTCGTCGATGAATCCTCGCTTCAGGGCATCCTCCGGCAGGAGGTACAACTCGACTCGCGCCAATGCGTCATAGTCGACCGGATCCATCTTACTATGCTTCAGAACGTGTCTTCTAACTACTTCCTGCTCGAATCTCTTTTCAAAATCAATTCTATCCTGCACTTTGTTTGCGGATCCGAACATCGCCGTTGCGCCGTCGTGCATCAGGAATGTCATATTTGGGAGCGAGAACCTTTTGTGTCCGCAAATTCCGATTAAGAAAGCCATTGAACTCCACTGTCCGAGATTGATAGTATAAATTGGAGTTTTGCTCAACTCGATTGCAGAGACCAGGGCAAATCCTTCGGTCATGCTGCCTCCGGGCGAATTAATGTAGAGCCGAATCGGCCGCCGCTCCTCCGTCGGAATTCCGTCGTCCTGGCGATTGAATTCGAGAATATGTTCTACCAGTATTGATGCCTTGGAGGCATCAAAGTATAGTCCACTATCCTCAGTATCTACCGACTCAATCACTCCATACAGATACAGTCTTCTGTCTTCCAGCTCTCTGGCTCTTTTAAACTCGTACAGATCAGTGCCAATGTTAGTGACAAGCCTACCGTCGACCATCGATAATTCATGAGACATTACTACACCTCCTTTTTAATGTGCGATTTCCCACTGCTTAGTGATATTCTACTTCGGAATCTTGCATTTTGCAAGCTTATGTAGTATAATATAAGTATTAATAGTTTTAATGGAACAGCTCTAGGGGGATTTCCTGAATGCGAGGTCCCTGGAGCAAAGAGAAAGGAAATCATATATGGCAGTAGATGTCGATATGAAAGCTCTGCTGGAAGCTGGTGCTCATTTTGGGCACAAAACCAGCCGGTGGCACCCCAAGATGGCGCCGTATATTCACAGCAAACGCGGTGAATCACACATTATTAATCTAGAAAAGACCGTCGAAGGTCTTGAAGCGGCTTTGCCTAAACTTACTGAAATTGCCAAGTCTGGCAAGAAGGTTCTGTTTGTTGGTACCAAGAAGCAAGATAAGGACGTCGTCAAGGCGGCAGCCGAATCAGTCGAAATGCCATACGTGACGGTTCGTTGGGTTGGTGGTACACTTACCAATGTCGACACGGTCAATCGTCAAATTAGGAAATTGAAAGATTTGGAGCGACGTATGGCTTCTGGTGAACTCGAAAACCGCTACTCCAAGCTTGAAGTTCAGCGTTTCCAAGAAGAAATCAACCTCTTAAACGAACGCTATGGCGGCATCAAAGATATGACCGAGCAGCCAGCAGCTGTAATTGTGCTAGATGCCATGGAAGACAAGAATGCCGTAAGAGAAGCTAATAATCTTCATATCCCGGTCATCGCTGTGGTTGATACGAACGTCGATCCATCCAACATTGACTACGTCATCCCAGGTAACGACGATTCGCTTAAGGCTACGCAACTTTTCCTTGATTACTTCGTAGAAGCCATTAAGGAAGGAAAGAAATAGTCGCTGTGAGTAATCACCGTTTACTACATAAGTTTACATTAACTGTTTATAAAATAAGGAGGCAAAAATGGCTGAAGTAACAGTCGAACTAATTAAGAAACTCAAAGAACTTTCTGGCGCCGGTCTCACCGATGCCAAGAAGGCTCTCGTCGAAGCTAAAGGCGATTTTGACAAAGCTCTCGAAGCGATGCGCAAAAAAGGTCTTACTAAGGCCGAGAAACGCGGCGACCGCGAGACCCGCGAAGGTCTTGTCGAAGCTTACATTCACGATGGACGTCTTGGCGCCATTGTCGAAGTTAACTGTGAGACCTCATTCGTAGCTAAGACTGAGGAATTCAAAACTCTCGCTCATCAAATTGCAATGCAAATTGCCTCGATGAATCCGCTCTATGTATCGGAAGCCGACATTCCGGAAGCCGATCGCAAAGCCAAAATCAAAGAGCTTGAAGCCAATTTCAAAGGCCCAGAAAACATGAAGGAAAAAATAATCGAAGGTCAAGTCAAGAAGGCATTTTCGGACAAAGTTCTTATGAACCAGCCTTATATCTTGGACGATTCTAAGACTGTCGAGCAATTCATTAAAGAAGCCATCGCGAAAACCGGCGAAAACATCACCGTTCGCCAGTTCAAGCGCATCGAACTCGGCGTTACCGAATAGATAAACAAATCGGTCACCCCTCGCAGTTAAATGGGTGACCGATTTTTTGTGTAAAGCTTTAACTACTATCTTCGTCGTTTATTCGATTTGCCGTGTTTGTGGATAAATACGATGCCGCCAATGCCGACTATTAGGAACAAACCAAGCCCAGTTATGAGGTAATCTGCCCTTGAAATGTTCAGATTTTTAAACATACCACCAGTGTCGGCTGTTGATGGCACCACAATGTCTTCTTCTCCATTATATGTCACGTTCATAGTCACAGTGTCAAACAACGCATCACCGGCAGAATTGAAAGGTTGTGCAACAAGGATATAATCTCCTTCCGGTAAACCATACTCACCAAACGGGAGTTCCACGCGTCCAACTGGTGGTTGCACTACAATTGGTGGAATACCATCTACTGGATTACCGTTTTTATCATA
This sequence comes from uncultured Candidatus Saccharibacteria bacterium, assembly GCA_946537195.1. Lineage (GTDB taxonomy): Bacteria > Patescibacteriota > Saccharimonadia > Saccharimonadales > Saccharimonadaceae > UBA2834. The sequence continues at coordinate 18,570 of CAMNFE010000011.1, forward strand.
AACCGTAATCACGACCTTGTTGATTTTTAAAACTTCCGTCAAACTCTCCTGATCCTGATCAAAATCCAAATTCACATAAGGGTTCCCCGTCTCTTCGTTGGTTGTTGTATCTGCCTTAATCGCTACATATTCAAATTCAACCGCGTCTTCTACTAGAGAATCGTTGTCGCCAGTTGCCTCGAGTCTTAAAGTGTACTTACCATATCCAAATCGTTCAGCGACGTCGCGAAAATTATGGGTAGCTGGCCCAACTCCACCCTCGACGTTCTCGTCGACGATGGTTTCGGCAGGGTACTCTACGCCGTTTTCGTCGGTGTAAGTCACTATCAGTTTATATCTTTTGATATTATGATAGTCTATTTTGATTTCCTGTTCCGGGGTTAAGAAACTATCCCCCGAATCCGGCGAACCAATACTTGCCGCAGGTGCTTCCTCTGGATTGAGCACCACGACTGTAATATGGTCGGTTACAGTTGATATTGCAGAGGCCATCGGGCTAGGCAAAGTACTCGCGAAAATCGTCATCGCGACTACAAAGGCAAGTCCGAAAAGACCAACGAGTTTTTTTCTTGTCTTTTTCATACTCTACACTCTTGTTTATGTTTAATATTTGTTTTGGTTTTGTAAAGTTTGACTGCTCGCAACAGCCATCCGCAACTAGACTGCCAATCTAGAATTACGGGCTTTACGTCTCCTAACTATCAGTATAGTCCATATGGTTATAATTGTCAAGACTATAATTATTAAAATTATCGCAATTATTGGATTCACGAAAATAACCGACTCAACCGTTTCTGTTTCCTCGCCCGCTTTCACCGTCCAAGTCGCCTTATATATACCAAATGCTGGGGAGTCTTCCCATCTATCAGTAACCTCTAGTTCTGCATCAGGAATAACCGAGACCCGTCCCTGGCTAGCAGGAGTCTCGTAGCTGCTAAAGCCAATAATCGGGTCGACTTTTAAAGTGCCAGTACCGTTAAAATCTACATTGCCATTGTTTTTAATCCTAGCCGTACCATAGAAAAGACTCTTTTGTGCGTTGTCACCATGCATGCCATAGGCAACTTCCATATTAGATATTTGAGCTGATGTTTTAATCTCTCCCTCAGTAGAGCGAGCGAACAAAACCATCCCTGGGCTAGCTTCAGTCTTGATGCCGCTAGCTGACACCACACCCGTCAAAGTATGCGCAAATAATACCGCGTATTGCCCACCGGCCGGAATGCTCCCAGGTGTTGAAATTTTGTATTTGACTTCTACTTTATCCTTGGCTGGAATTTTGAAAACAGCCTTCTTGTCCCAGCTACCGTCATTTTTCATAAAAGTAATCCAACGGGTAATTTGAGTGAAGTTGGTTTCAACGTTGAATCCTAGTTTATACATCTGCTCATCTTCGGAAAACACATAAGCATATGGCGCTGCGAATACTTCTATTTCAATCTCCTGATCGCCGTCGTTGTTAACCGTCATGATGTCTTGGTACTCGGAACTAGGAGAAATCTGTAAAACTTTACTGACTGGCATCAAACTAATACTGGTGCCTCCCATCGGCGTACTTTGTTCTGTGGACTCATTGGTGGCTTCTTCTCCTTCGGCATTAACGCCAAGTGGCATCAGCAGCCCGCTCAAAACTATAATCGAAAAACATAGTGCTATCTTTCTGAAACTTAGTTTAATCTTCATTTATTCCTCCACTTATTTACATTACCAATTATAGCACATAGTTTTCTTCGTGTGAAGCACGTCTTATGGACGAGCGAACACGAAA
>CAMNFE010000012.1 GCA_946537195.1 uncultured Candidatus Saccharibacteria bacterium
GGCGAGAGTCCAACAACGGTTCAAGAAACGATAAACACCACCGATAGCCTCCGTACTCCAAGCCGCGTCCATGTCGTATGGGCCAATAAAGAGCTCGTACGTGCGAAGCGTGTCGGCGCCATAGCCTTGATTAATAACATCAAGCGGGTCGATCACATTGCCTTTAGACTTGGACATTTTCTTACCATCTGGAGCATTGATGTAGCCGTTATAGAGCAACTTTTTAATTGGCTCACGGAAATTTAAGTAGCCTTCGTCAGCGAAGAATTTACACCAGAAGCGTACATAAAGCAGGTGCGCCACAGCATGGTCGCCACCGCAATAAATATCGGTCGGAGCCCAGAAGTTAACTTTCTTTGGATCCCAGGCTTTCTTTTTGTTATGAGGATCCGTATAGCGCCAGAGATACCAGCTAGAACAGGCATAGCCGTCAAGAGTATCAGTTTCACGCGTCATTTTTTCGCCATCGATAGTTACTTCCATGAATTCTTTAGATTTGGCGAGCGCGCTACGACCAGATTTATCTGGCTTATAGTCATCAATCTTTGGTAGAAGTACTGGAAGTTGATCTTCTGGAATTGCATGAGGATTGCCTTTTTTATCGTAAGCAATCGGAATCGGACATCCCCAATAGCGCTGGCGCGAAATCAACCAGTCGCGCATGCGATAGGTCACTTTCTTATGACCAATGCCCTGCTGCTCAAGCCATTCATTTATTTCTTCGCGAACTTCACTACTCTGTTTGCCGCTGAACGGACCGGAATTAACAACTTCACCCTCACCGGCATAGCATTTGGAATCGTCCGTAGAATTTTCCGGTTTTTCAATAACTTTTATAATTGGCAAATCAAACTTAGTAGCGAACTCATTATCGCGTTCATCATGTGCAGGAACACCCATAACGGCACCGGTGCCATAGCCGCTTAATACATAATCTGCTACCCAAATAGGAATTTCTTTACCAGTTGCTGGATTAATCACATATGAACCCGTGAAGACGCCTGTTTTCTCTTTATTTTCTTGACGTTCAATTTCGGACTTTTTCAAAGCATCTTTACAATAAGCTTCGACCGCTTCGCGCGTGTCGTCAGTGACGAGTTCTTTAATTAACTCATTTTCTGGAGCAAGAACCATAAAGGTGGCGCCAAACAAAGTGTCTGGGCGAGTCGTGAAAACAGTGATTTTGCCGCCGCTATCAGCGATCTGGAATTCAACTTCAGCACCTTCGCTGCGACCAATCCAGTTTTTCTGCATAGTTTTAATTTTTTCTGGCCAATCCAATGCATCAATTTCGTCAAGCAATTCATCTGCATAGGCGGTAATTTTGAAGAACCATTGCTTCATTTTCTTCTTTTCAACTTCGTGACCACAGCGCCAACAGCAGCCATTTTCTACCTGCTCATTCGCAAGCACGGTCTGATCGACTGGGCACCACCACTGATAACTTTCCGCCTGATAAGCAAGCCCCTTCTTGAAGAGTTGAAGGAAGCACCATTGAGTCCATTTATAATATTCAGGATCCGAAGTATTAATTTCGCGCGACCAATCAATCGCATAACCCAAACGTTTGGCCTGTTTACGGAAATTATCAATATTGGTTTTAGTTACTTCTTGCGGAGAAATACCAGTCTTAATAGCGTAATTCTCGGCTGGAAGACCGAAAGTATCATAGCCGAAAGGACGAAGCACATTCATTTCCTGCTGAGTGTAAAAACGAGTTAGACAGTCGACGATAGAAAAGTTGCGGACGTGACCGACATGTAGGCCGGCCCCTGATGGATATGGAAACATTTCCGCAAGATACATCTTGGGACGGTTATTGTTTTCTTTAGCAGCAAAAGGTTTTTCTTCTTCCCAACGCTTTTGCCATTTCTCTTCAATTTTGATTGGATCATAATGGCTCATAGTTTCTATATTTTACCCTATTTTTAAAGAGGTGTAAAATGCTTGTGTTTTAACACAAAATGGAATTCATAGTGTATAATAAAGTAATGGCAAAACTTAAAACTGCGAGTAATAAGAAAAAGGCCGCCCCAAAGACAAGAAAGTCGATTAAAAAATCGACTAAAAAGAGCGGGATGAGCCTCTATTCAAACTTAGCTTATAAGCGTCGCGTTAAAGAAGATATGCGTGCGCGCAAAAAAGCTGAAGAATTAGCAAAACTACCTAAAAATCCGTTCTTGCGTTTCTTTGCAAGACTTAGACCTGACCGTCTATTTAAGGCAATCTTCTCAAGAGAGGGCTTGATTCGTTTCCTCAAGTTCCTAGCCGCCTGTATATTATTAATGATTATCGCAGTTGGTGGTTTATTCTTGTATTTCAAGAAAGATTTGTCCGCTATTGACCCGGAAGAGCTCGCAAGTCGTGTCCAAAATACCGTAAATACTTATTACGACCGCAACGGTGAACTGCTCTGGGAAGATAAAGGAAGTGGCGATTATCGTTTAGTGGTTGATGGCAGTGATATTTCTAGCTATATGCGCCAAGCAACCGTAGCAATTGAGGATAAGAACTTCTATAACCACTCCGGCATCGATCTTGGCGGTATCGCACGTGCGGCGTATGTCACTTTGCTTAAACGCGGCAACGTTCAGGGTGGCTCAACGTTAACTCAGCAGCTAATAAAACAGATTTATTTCTCAGACGAAGCTAAAGACCGCTCATTCTCAGGTATTCCGCGTAAGATTAAAGAAATGATTCTCGCGCTCGAAGTCGAGAAGATGTACGACAAGGAACAAATCATTACGCTTTACTTAAACGAGTCTCCTTATGGCGGTCGCCGTAATGGCGTCGAATCCGCCGCTCAGACCTACTTTAATAAGAGTGCAAAAAATCTTGACCTCGCAGAATCAGCATTGCTCGCAGCAATTCCAAACAACCCTGGCGTTCTAAACCCATACAACCCAGAGGGCCATGAAGCGCTAATCAATCGTCAGCACTTAGTCCTTAATGCGATGGTTGACATGAATTACATCACGAAAGAAGAAGCTAAGAAAGCGCGCGAAGTAGACATTCTCGATCGCATTCAGCCAGAACAAAACCAATACGATGGCATGAAGGCGCCTTGGTTCGTACTCGAAGTAAAGTCTCAACTTGAAAAGAAATATGGCATTAAGACCATGCGCGAAGGTGGCTTCTCGATTAAGACAACTGTGGACTTGCGCGCCCAGAAACTTGGTGAAGCTGCCGTAAAAGAAGGTAAAAAGGTCTTCTACATCAACGGCGCAGACAACGCTTCGCTCGTATCCGTGGATGTCGAGACTGGACAAGTTATTGCAATGGTTGGCAGCGTCGACTGGAACACAAAGGGTTACGGTCAGGTAAATGCTACAACTTCCCTACTTGAACCCGCTTCATCAATTAAGCCGATCCTAGACTACACTCCGCTCTTTATGAAGCGTAGTGGCGTAAACTATGCTCCTGGTACTATTCTTCGTGACGAGAATATCGACTCGATTTACTGTGCTGGTAGTATCGGAAACTGTAAAGTTCGCAACTATTCTGGCGCATTTTACGGAAATATCACGATTCGCCGTTCGTTAGCTGGTTCGTTAAACATTGGCGCTATTAAAGCTCTTTATATTAACGGTATCGACAATAGCTTGAAGGTCGCACGCGATCTCGGCGATAAGTCCTATTGCGCAAACGGCGAACAGGCTGGTCTATCTATGGCAATCGGCGGCGGTTGTTCGGTACGCCCAGTTGAGCACGCTAATGCATATGCAAGCCTTGCGCGTGGCGGCGTCTATAAAGATTTAGTCTACGTACTAGAAGTCAAGAACTCCACTGGTGACGTAATTGAATCATGGGAAGACAAGAAAGGCGAGCGCGTAGTAGATGAACAGGTTGCCTATATGACGATGAGCATTCTGACGGACTGCGATTCGCGCAACTTCACATTCGGTTATTACCTAGCGCATAATGCCGGCTTCTGCTCAAACTCTGGAGATGTTGTCTTCGGTGCTAAAACCGGTACTTCGGAAAACGGTAATGGTCGCGCAAAGGATACATGGATCTTAACGGCATCGCCAGTTCTTGCTACGGCAATCTGGAGCGGCAACCACGATGGTACTCCACTTTCAGCAGATACGCACGATATTGTGTTCGCGATTAGCTCGGCTTACATCAGCAAAGTCCATAACCAGGTTTATGCTAAGGATGGCAAATGGAAACGAGGACAAAACTTTGAAGTGCCGAGCGGCATTAAGCATACGACTATCAACGGCGTATATGATTACTGGCCAAGTTGGTATAACCAAAAGAGCTCCGGTATCTCATCCACCTCGAAAGTATTTGACCGTATCAGTAGAAAGTTAGCAACTAGCTGTACTCCAGAAGAGACTAAGGTCAAAGCTAATGTTACAAAGATTATTGACCCTATGACAAAGAAGGAAACCTTCACGGCTGGTGAATATAATCCGAACGCAAAAGACGACGTACATAGCTGCGACGACAAGAGGCCTACTGCAACCGTAACGGTTACAGCAAACGAAGAAGAAGATGGCGAAGCTACTAGTTGGACCGTTAAGGCAGAAGCAAGCTTCGGTACCTTTGAGCTAAAAAGCTACACGCTTGTCGTTAACGGACAAACCGTCAAGAGCGGCGGCCTAGGAGCATCGGGTGGCACGGCAGAATTTATCACTTCTACGAAGCCTACGAGCGTAAGTTTCAATGTAGAGGATAAGGCCGGCTATACTACAACTGCTACCGGCGCAGCAGACTAAACTATAGGTTTTAGAAATCCCCCTTCATTTGGGGGATTTTTGATGGTTAGTTCTTTTTAGGCTTACGACCAAAGCTGCGCTTTTTCTTTGAGCTCTGTTTTTTGTTCTGTGATCGTTCAGCTATTTTAGCAAACATCATCTTGCCGGCATTAGTCTGAAGATAGCGTACGAATTCAATCTCAATAGTTTGACCCTTGCCAGCATAACGTTCTGCCTCGTCTACAACTACCATGGTTCCATCAGGTAAATATGCAACTCCTTGGTGAGGATTACTACCTGCGCTTATAATCTTGACGTGAAGCTTATCGCCAGGTAAATATTCGCTACGAAGACCTTGGGCCAAATCGTTAATATTTATCGCATCGACGCCCTCGGTGGCGGCGACTTTAGCTAAATTAAAATCATTCGTCAGAATAATACCATGGTGCTCTTTTGCGAGCTCTAGGAGGCGTTCATCGACTTTAACGCGATTGTCTTCATCGGCGTAAATTTCAACGTGCGAAAGCTCTACGCGCTCTAATTCATTAACTACGTCTAAACCGAAGCGAGCACGCGCACGCTTGTCAGCATCAGAGCCGTCCGCTAATAGTTGCAACTCACGGATGACTGATCTTGGTATTAAAATGTCGTCGCCGAGAAAACCAGCTTTTGCAACTGAAAGGATGCGGCCATCCATTAAAGTTGACGTATCGACGAATACTTTACGGCGCGCCGTACCGTTAATGCGAGCTTTGTTTCCGGAAATACTATGTACCGTTAAAAATGTAGTCTCCAGAAAAATGCCCGCCAAAATAATATAAATAAATAATTCCATATCTATTATTATATAATTTTTAGTCTATTTTGCAAATCAACAAAAAGCATCCCCTTGCGGGGATGCTTGTTGTTAGCCTTCTACTTCCCTAATTGCATCTTGAAGGGTCTTAATGCTCTTGTTGAGCTTTTCTTGCTCTTCATGGTTCAACTTCAGTCCAAGCCTGCGAACGACGCCATGGCGGCCAATTACGGACGGAAAACCATTATATGTATTACTCATTTCGTCATATGTGCTGACCGATAGAATGCGCTGCTCGTCATTAAGGATACAGTTAGTAATCGAAGCCATACAGCTACCGATGCCATAGTATGTTGCGCCTTTCTTTTCGATGATCGTATAAGCTTCTTTGCGCGCATACTCTTCGATTTCGTCGAGCTCTTCTTTCTTTAGGAGGTCGGTAATTGGCTGACAGCCGACATTGGCGCTGCTCCAAATAGCAAATTCCGTATCGCCATGTTCGCCAACTTGATAAGCGTGAACATTCTTTGGATGAACATGTAAACGCTGACTGAGACGGAAGCGGAGACGGGCCGAATCAAGAACAGTGCCGGAACCGATCACTCTCTCTTGTGGTAGTCCAGAATAACGCCAAGTCAAATAGGTAAGGACATCCATTGGATTACTGACAATCAAGAAAATACCATCAAAACCGGATGCCATAATCTGGCCAATCATATCCTTAAAAATGGCGGCGTTTTTCTTTAGTAAATCCATACGAGTTTCGCCCGGTTTTTGTGGAACTCCCGCTGTAATAACTACAAGATCACAGTCGCCCGCATCGGCATAAGTGCCGCTACGAATCTTTAAGTAAGCTGGAGAGACTGCTAAAGTATCACGAAGGTCAATCGCTTCACCTTCTGCGTCTTCAGCATTGATATCTACGAGAACGAGTTCGTTCACACTTGTGCGTTGGTGGACTAAAGCATAGCCATAGCTCATGCCGACATTGCCGGTACCAACAATCATTACTTTATTAGCCATTTTTATTGATGCCCTTTTTCACTTATACTATTATTTTAGCATAAGAGGAATATTAGACAAGAGCCCATTGATTACAGCCAAGTGGTCGAACGATATTTTTTATCTCTAGCAATGTAATTCTTTGGTTAAAAGTCGCTATGCTTATATTAAGCGCATTTGCGATATCTTCGCCATTAATATTACCTACTTCTATCTGTTCCGCTACGGCAGCCTCATCTGGAGCAAGCGCATCTATTTTACGTTTATTCGTTAGCTGAATCCCTAAAGCGGCGCTTGCGAAATCTTCAAAATTTATATAAGGATTAGCACCGATAGCAAGAATCATATTGCAGCCAATTGACGTCGGACGTGTTATATCGCCCGGGATGGCATATAATTTTTTGTTTTGTGCCGCCGCAAACGACGCCGTGCTAAATGTACCAGATTTTTCTGATGCCTCAATGATAACTACAGCATCCGCAAGACCTGATACAATACGATTACGCTCAAGAAATCTATAAGCTTTAGTTTCGCTACCTGGCGCATACTCGGAGATAATTGCTCCTTTTTCTAGAATGCGCTCTGCTAGTCCATTATTCGCTACTGGATATATTTTATCGATCGGAGTACCTAAGACCGCCACAGTTACGCCTCCGGCATCAAGACAGCCCCGATGCGCACAGGAATCAATCCCATACGCTAGCCCGCTCACAATAATGACGCCAAGTTTAGCTAAGTCATAGGCTAGTTTATAAGCTATTGTTTCGCCATATGAACTACATCTACGACTACCAACAATACTAACTACTTTTTGCCGAGGCGTTCGTTCCGGCAACTTGCCTCGACACCATAAGTGCGCCGGCCGATCCGGAATATCAGTTAAAACGTTAATAAAATTATGCTCAAAATCACATTCTTCATATTTCATGAAGCTATGTTAGTAAGAGCCGTATTTTTATAAAAGCACGAGTGTATTATTTTTCTGACTCTTCGCGGCGCATTGGCGGGAAAGGTACACCTTCACGCGCGGAAACGCCTTCAAATAGCCAGAAGTTACGCTCAGAATTACCCCAACCACAAGTTGGCGGCATGCCGTATTCGAGCATTTCTACGAAATCCATATCAAGCATCTGTGCTTCGTCATCGCCGGCATCGCGCATGGCTTGCTGACGCTCAAAACGTTCAAGCTGATCGAGTGGATCATTTAATTCCGAGAAGCCATTGCCCATTTCGGTGCCAAAAATAACTGGATGGAAGCGCTCGGTGACGCGTGGATCTTCCGCATGTTTCTTGGCGAGTGGCGACAGCTCAACTGGTTCATGAATTAGCCAGAACGGACCGACGGCGTCTTTGCGAATGATTTTCCAAAGATAGTCGAGGAGACGTGATGCTTCGGCTTTTTCATCAAATTTAACCTTATGCTCGCGCAATATAGAGTGAATCTTTTCAATATCTGGATTAAAGACATCGATATCGAAATTCTCTTTAATAATGTCCGCAAATGCAATCTTTGGCCATTCGCAATCAAGGTCAACTTTCATGCCTTCATGCTCAAATTGAAGCGTGCCCCAGGTCTCTTTACATACGTATTTGATCATTTCTTCATAGAGTGCCATGCCTTCTTCGTAATCCTGATAAGCCGCATAAGACTCCATTGCGATATGCTCCGGGAGATGCTCTTCGTCCATACCTTCATTGCGAAAACGTGGACCAATATCATAAACGCGCTCATAGCCACCGCCAATCAAACGTTTAAGTGGGAGCTCATGCGAAATGCGCAAATAATAATCTTGATCAAGTGCGTCCATGTGCGTAACAAATGGATTTGCATCAGCGCCACCGGTCGTAACTTCTAGTACTGGAATATTAATCTCAATAAAACCGTGATCATTCAAGAATTGACGAGTAGCAGTCCAGAATTTAGAGCGGCGAATAAAGCGTTCACGCACCTCTGGATTAACTGCCATATCGACATAACGACGACGTAGACGCTCTTCCTTGTTAGTGAAACCGTCGCGGCCCGGAAGTGGACGTAACGCTTTCGTAAGAATGCGTGGCATGTCGCAAAAAATAGATATTTCTTCTGTTTTAGTCTTGCCAACCTTGCCGGCTGCTTCAAGAAAGTCGCCACTATCAAGTTTTTTAGTAAACTTTGCGGCTGCATCTTTTAGAAAAATCTGAATCTTTCCAGTACCGTCGTCTATTACGACAAAAGCAAGCTTGCCAAAACTACGTATGCTGGCAATTCGGCCGGCAACACAAACTTCCTTGTCGGCATACTTATCATAACTCTTAATGATATCTCCGATTTTAGTGTTACGGTTGGAATGTGCTGGATACGGATCAATACCCTCCGCTCGGAGTTCATTTAGTTTGCGAATTCTTTCATCGCGAAAATCTTTAAGAGTTGCCATAACTTATATCATAACATCTTTTTAAAGATTAGTCGACCAGCAAAAAAGAGAGCCGATGCTCTCTTTTTTTGCTTTAGTCTTCGCCTTCAAGAAACGCACCAGATTGACGCGACCATAGGTGTTGGTAGGCGCCATGTTTTTTAATGAGCTGTTTATGTGTACCTTGCTCGATAATCTTACCGTTTTCAAGCACAATAATGCGATCAAGACTGGCGATTGTGGAAAGACGATGTGCAACGACAATGCTTGTGCGACCCTTCATGAGCTTTACGAGCGCATCCTGAATGAGAGCCTCAGACTCGGAGTCTAATGCAGAAGTGGCCTCATCTAAGACTAAGATTGGAGCGTCTTTAAGGATTGCACGCGCGATTGCAACACGTTGGCGCTGACCGCCAGACAACTTAACGCCGCGCTCACCTACTAGTGTTTCGTAACCATCTGGTAAATCTTTAATGAATTCATGCGCGTTGGCGAGCTTTGCCGCTCTCTCGATTTCTTCGCGTGAAGCATCAGGGCGCGCATAAGCAATGTTGTCCGCAATGCTGCGATGGAAGAGCGCAGTTTCTTGAGGAACATAGGCAATTGCTTCACGTAGGCTAACTTGCTGCGCTTCACTAATGTTTTGGCCGTCAATTAGTATTTCGCCATTTTGAACATCAGCAAAACGAAGCAATAATTTGGTTAATGTGGTTTTTCCGGAACCGGAAACGCCCACTAATCCGACACGTTCGCCCGGCTTAATGTGAAGCGAGAAATCCTTAAAAATTGGCGTTTTTGCGTCGGCATGTTGGAATGTTATGTTGTTAAAATCAATGTTGCCTTCTTTTGCGACAAGGACTCTTGCCCCAGAAACATCTTTCACTAAATCTTCAGTGTCAAGAATCTTTGTCATTTCATAGGCATCACCAAATGCGCGATTAATGTGTTTGAAGATGTGATTTACGTTCCATAATTCTCCCATGATGCTCATAGAGTAGTTAACTATTAAGATGAGCGTAGATACAGAAAGACCAAATGCCGGTACGCCAATCATCATGAATACTACGAGTATTGCAATGATACCGATGTTTACGAAGTTGAAAGCTAAATCGCGAGTCATCGTAGCGCGCATTTCGGTGAGACCAGCATTATAGCTAGCGCGGTTGAAATTAGCATAGCGATGACGCTCGTGCGATTCGCGACCGTAGGATTTGACCGAGAGAATGTTCGAAACGGAATCGGCGAGCTGACCGGTTTGCTTGTTTTCTGCCTCGGCGCGTTCTTTGCTCAAGTGAGAAATGCGCTTAAAAGTGAGCGCCGAGCAAGTGACGTAGATTGCAATAAATATTGCAAGTCCAAGCGCAAACCATGGAGCGCGCGGAACCAGCACAATCATAATGAACACGATCATCGAAATTAGATAGATGATGTCGAAGATTAATAGATCAAAGAAGCGCTCAAACGATCCGACAAATTTATTCGTCTGTGAAACTAATGATCCAGAAAAGCGATCACTGTGGAATTGCATTGATTGCGAGCTGACGGTGTCGAAGCAGAGCGTAGCGAGATCATAGAGAACTTTTAGCTCATATTTCCAACACCAATAAACGCGCAACCAGCCAAGAACGGCTGCGCCGCCAAAATACAGCCCAACCAAGGCAAGACCTTGCGGTAATAGCGTAGGTACGATTTGGTCATTTGGAATTCCGGTTGAAATTGCATCTATCATGTTTGCGAATATCAGCGGAATTAATGTAGTGCGAATTAGTACGACAATTGGCGTTGATAAAATTGTGCCGATTGCGTACCGTTTGTACTTTTTTGAACATTGCCAATAGTAGTACAGCGTGCGCTTCGCAACTGACGCGCGCTGCTTGCTATCATGTTGTTTTTTCATATGTTAATTATATTCCTTTTATGCTTGTTTTTATTTGCGCGCTAAAAAACGCGCCGTTTTTAATAGATTTCGACGCGTTTTTAGAATTCAATTACTCAATTGCGGTAATTGTGAATACCTTGCCATTCGGCAATACGGCTTCTTCGCCAACCTTTTTGCCGATGATGGCTTTTCCGATTGGTGATTCGTCGCTAATTTTACCTTCAAGCGGGTTCGCCTCTACGGCGCCAACTAGCGTATATTGGCTAGTTTTACCGGCAGAGTCGAGTGTGACTAAACTACCCATTGCAACTTTTTGCTTTTTGCCGCCTTTGATAATTTTGGCATGAAGCAAAATGTCTTGAATTTCTAAAATGCGTCCTTCGACTACTTTTTGCTCGCCGCGAGCAGCGCTGTAGTCTTCGTTTTCACTGAGGTCTCCATATGAGCGCGCGAGAGCGATTTTCTCGGCGATTTCTGGGCGGCGTGCGATAAGTTGTTCTAACTCTTTCTCTAAATCTTTACGACCTGCTGCAGTAATACTAACTGTCTTAGCCATAGTCCTCCTTCACCCTTCGAAACAGGAATTTGATATTTTGTGTCTAAGCAAGTTTACTAGTAAATTCGTCCAAGGTCAAGAGTTTTGTCTCGCCAGTTTTGCGATCTTTAATTTCGACCTTATTTTCAGCTAAAGTTTTATCACTAATAACCACGCGATATGGGATACCCATAAGATCTGCGTCGGCAAACTTTTCACCAGTACGCGCACTCTCGCGATCATCAAAGATGATATCTTCAGGTGCTTTTTCGTACAATTCAGCAGCTTTTTTCTCGGCCTCCTCGCCAATACCTACTAAGTAATACTTGAACGGAGCAATTTCTTCTGGCCAGACTAGACCTTTATCGTCGCTAAGTTTTTCGGCAATTACGCCCATCACGCGACTTGGCCCAATACCATAACTACCCATAAAGACTTTTTGGCGTTTGCCATCTTCATCGTTAAAGCATAGGTCCAATGCGTCTGAGAATCTATACCCTAAAGTAAAGATATTACCAACTTCTGCAGCTTTACATTTTTCGAGTTTTTTCTTGTCAAGGTTCAAATCTGCGAGCACTTCGTCGTTATATACTTCTTCGTTGACTGCGATACCCTTTTCGCGATCAAGATAGATAATATCTTCACCGACTTCGCAAAGTGTTTGGAACTCATCGGAGTATTTGCTAAATGCGCCACCACTCGCGAAAGTACGGTAGGTATCGTTGCCAATGCCGAGGCGATTAAAGATTTTAATGTAGGCCTGTGCGCATTCTTCATAAAACTTATCGTGCTCAGCGCGATCTTTACTGAAGCTATATAAATCTTTCATTACAAATTCGCGCGTGCGCATAATGCCAGATTTAGCGCGAAGCTCGTTACGGAATTTAGTCTGGAACTGATATGCGTATACCGGCAAATCTTTATAGCTAGAGATATAGCTTTTCATTACACGCGTAAGTGGTTCTTCATGAGTTGGCGCTAAGCCGAGTTCGCCACCGGCGTTCAATTTAGTCTTAAACCAGATATCCATTACATCATCGCTCCAACGATCGGTTGCATCCCATACCTCTTTCGTCTGGAGAGCGGTTAGGCTAAGTTCTTCGCCACCGATTGCATTCATTTCTTCGCGAATAATCTGAATAATCTTGTTAAGCGTACGCATACCAAGAGGTAAGTAATCATATACACCCGCCATTTCTTTATAAATATATCCTGCACGCAAAAGATACTTCGCACTGACGCTGGCTTCATCAGCTGGTGCGGTTTTCATGGTTTTGGTAAATGATTGACTTAGTTTCATAATTATTATCCTATCATAAAATATTATCTTTACAAAAAGTTTTTTTATTTTCTATTATTTTTTTGTAAATCTAAGCAAGATTATCGTATTCGTCCATAGACGAGATGAGTAGTTCGCGGCCTTTATTGCCGCCAGCAGAATCGCCAACTATGCCTTGATCAGCCAATTCGTCAATAATAGCTGCGGCGCGGCCATAACCAATACGAAGACGTCGCTGCAAGAGTGAGGTTGAGATTTTACCCTCACGAAGTGCAACCTCGACAGCTTGGCGTTTAATATCGCCGCCGGCGCTGCCCATATCCATATTCATATTTGAGCCTTTGCCACCAATGACAACCTGTTGCGAAGTAACTTCTTCGTTGTAATCGGCTGGGGCTTGATGACGTAGGAAATCTGTTATACGACTTATTTCTTGATCGCTAACAAATGCACCCTGTACGCGAAGTGGTTTACCCATCATTTCTGTGGTAAGGAACAACATATCACCTGAACCGAGTAGTTTTTCGGCACCACCCATATCGAGCATAACGCGCGAGTCGGTATTGTTGTTAACGGCGAAAGCAATACGGCCTGGAATATTCGCCTTAATCAAACCAGTAACAACTTTTACTTCTGGACGCTGAGTTGCAAGAACGAGGTGAATACCAGCGGCACGACCTTTCTGAGCGATACGAACAATGAGCGTCTCGAGTTCTTTGCCGGCCATCATCATAAGGTCTGCCATCTCGTCGACTATGATGACGATGTATGGCATTTTACCGTTATCGTGTTTTTGGTCGTTACCATCTTCGTCTTCAATGACAGCTGGCTTATTCTCGCGCGCCATTTTGGCATTATAATCACTAATATTCTTTACGCGTGCGTCTTTCATGACCGTATAGCGCTGCTCCATTTCCTTCACTGCCCATTGCATTGCACTGAGCGCTTCGGAAACATTAGTGATGACTGGCGCAAGAAGATGCGGAATTGCGTCATAGGCCGCCATTTCTACTTGTTTAGGATCTACAATAATTAACTTTAAATCTGCTGGAGAGTTATGGTAGAGCATTGAAGTTATAAGTGTATTTGTCATAACGGACTTACCAGAACCAGTAGTACCAGCAATGAGAAGGTGCGGCATCTTAGCTAGATTTCCCATAATTGGGCGGCCGGAAATATCTTTTCCTACTGCAAATGAAAGCGGCTTGTCCGAAATCATTTTATGCCATTCTTGAGACTTTAATAATTCATGTAGACCAACGCTAGCGGCTTTATTGTTTGGAATTTCAATACCAACCGTGCGCGTGCCTGGAATTGGGGCTTCGATGCGGATTTTATCTTTGGCAAGGTTCAATGCTAAATCTCGGTCGAGTGTAGCAATTTTACTAACTTTAACCCCTGCCGGTGGGCGAAGAGTATATTGCGTAATACGAGGGCCGACATTTGCGCCTTCGACTTCTACGTTAATGCCAAATTGATCAAGTGTATCTTTGATAATTGCGGCATTATTGTGCGTATCGCCAGGATCGGCTGGGGAACGCTTTTTGTTAAGAAGATCCAACGATGGCATTTCCCAGTTCGGATCGCTGACCGCCATAAGCGCAGTCGGCTCCTCGGGTACGGGGGGCTTATCGGCCGTATCGGTTTTTTTAGATAATAGACCATGCTTGACCTTCTTTTGGCCTGCAATCTCGACATTTGAATTAACTTTGAAGTTCTTAAGTCCATCATCGTCGTCCGGATCAATACCGCGCCCAGCAGCGGCGCGACGCATGACTTTTGCGTTTTTAGCATCTTCATCATTTTTACTAGTTTTGAAGATAGAGCCAATTTTGCGGAATAAAGCAGCCGGAGTCTCCGCATACATAAATAATGCTGTAATTAATATCAAAACTATATAAATAAATATCGAGACACCGCCGCCCAATGATTTAACGGCAACACTATTTAAGCCTTCACCCACAACGCCACCGGTCGGGAGCACTTTTCCGTAGCTTGGTACACCAAAGATACCCGAGAACCAGAAAATCATCAAAACCGAAGCTATCCATACGCTAGCGTCGAGACGATTGTCCTGCGCGCGGAATATCATAACCGCAAGATAAGTTAGAATAACTGGCAATAAATATGTAGTATAGCCAAAGATGCGAAGAAAAGTATCATTAACGGTCTTCAAGACTGGACCACCCTTCCCCATCCAAGTAACGACAAAAACGATAGCAATACAAATCATCAATAGCGCCATAATTTGGCGCCAAAAGCCCCCTGGCAACTCATGTGAGTTAACTACTTCTTCTGATTTTTTCTTTCTTCCGCGTTTTTTTGTTGCCATATGGGATTATTATACCATATAAAAAGGGAGAAAGCATAAGCCTTCTCCCTATAATTTATATATTTTTATCTAAAAATGTCTAAGACCTGATCGGTCGCATCACGATAATCGTCATAATAGTCGTTGATGGTTGGCTTGCTATAGAAGCTAACTAGTAGCTGAATGAAGACGATAATGAAACCGACAGCTGCAAGACCAGCTGCAGCTAGGCTAGCAATACGAAGAAGCGATGTCTTGCCGGCAGCAATTTGTTTTCCGACATACCACAAGACGGTTGCGCCAACGCAGCAAATAACGGTCGACAAGAAGCTATCGAGCCAGAGGCTACCTTGGTCAAAGCCTTTACCGCGGCCAAGTGACATGAGCGAGTAAATAATGACACCAATCATGTCGATGAGATAAACAAATACGAAGCCAAGGAACACTTTGGAAATAATCTTCCAAGATTTTTTGGTCGCATCCGCATCGGTAACTTTACCAAGCGTAATGAAGCCGAAGATCGCCATTACTACGGCAAACAATGCAGTTAGTAACGAAGTTGGGACGGCAGCGTTGGAGCCCATAAAGCGCCCAAAGAATGGAATTGAGAAGTCCCATTTCTTAGTAAAGCCGGCAATGGCTGCGAAAATTGCACAGTAGCCAAGGAACATAGAAAGAGCGATTGCCCAGGCATTAATAGCGGCTAGTTTTTTGTTTTCGATTTTTAATTTTGGCATTTTAACCGGATCCACAACCGGTTTCTGATGCGTTTCTGGCATATATAACTCCATTTAGATTATGTCTATAATTTAATTATATACCAAAAATATCCAGACAATGCTGGATATTTTTAGCTTTATCTACAGATAAGATTAGGCTTTTTGATCAACGCCCTTCATCGATAGACTGAGGCGTCCCTTATCGTCGATAGCATCAAGGCGAACCCTGATTTCGTCACCGACCTGGAGCGCATCGGTTACTTTCTCAATGCGTTTTTCGCTAATCTGTGAAATATGAAGCATACCGTCGATGCCCGGAAGAATATTCACGAATGCGCCGAAGTCTTTAATAGAAACGACCTTACCGTTATAGATTTTGCCCGGTTCCGGTTCCTCGACAAGAGATTTGATCCAGTTAAGAGCCTTTTCAATCTTTTCATTGTCTGCAGCAGAAACCGTAATGAGGCCGTTTTCTTCGATATTAACCTCGGCACCAGTTTCGGTGGTAATTTTATTGATAGTTTCACCACCCTTGCCAATGATAGTACCGATTTTATCAGGGTTAATCATGAGTTTTTCGATACGTGGAGCATATGGGCTGAGATGATCGCGTGGACCTTCAAGAACGGAAAGCATATGTTTCATAATAAACATACGACCATCATGAGCTTTCTTGATAGCTTCCGAAAGAACGCTTACTGGAAGACCATGGACCTTCATATCCATCTGGAGAGCTGTAATACCTTCAGTAGTACCGGTTACCTTGAAGTCCATATCGCCAGCGAAATCTTCAGCATCCATAAGGTCAGTAAGAACATATGGTTTATCGCCGTCCATCATAAGACCCATCGCAACACCAGCAACTGGGCGTTTTAGCGGAACACCAGCATCCATCAAAGCGAGACAAGAGCTACAAGTTGCAGCCATAGAAGTTGAACCATTCTGTGACATGATCTCTGTTACGCTACGAATAGCATATGGGAAATCTTCTTCGCTTGGGAGAACTGGAATGAGGGCACGTTCAGCAAGATAACCGTGACCAATCTCGCGACGACCAGGACTACCAATGCGGCCAACTTCGCCGACCGTATAGCTTGGTGCATTGTAGTGGTGCATGTAGCGACGTTTGCCATCTGTAACTTCCATCGTGTCTTCAATTTGAGCGTAGCTAAGTGGCGCCAAAGTGACGATATTCATAGCCTGAGTTACGCCACGAGTAAAGAGACTGGAACCGTGAGTGCGTGGCAAGATGCCAACCTGAGAGCTGAGCGGACGTACTTCGTCGAGTTTGCGACCGTCTGGGCGAATACCGTCTTCAATAATATGCTTGCGCACATCTTTCTTGACTGCCAATTCAAATGCCTCAGAATAATCAGCACGGAAGTGTTCGTCGTAATACTCGGTCTTGGTGGTCATTTTTTCTTCATCAGACATCTTGTCGGTCACGCCAGCTTCTTCATCGGAAATCTCTTGAGCAAATTCATCATGCATTTGCCATTTAATTTCATCGATTAACTGGTTGCGCTCAACAGTATTCTGAGTGCGAAGCTCGTCGCCAAGCTTACCCACCATCCATTCGTCAACTTTCTTCTGAGCCTCTTCACTAGGGAGTACGAGAGTATATTCAAGTTCCTCGACGCCAACTTTCTTGCGGAGTTCGTTCTGAAGCTTGATAGCCGGCTGAATCATCTTAAGACCCCATTCAAGACCGCCAATAATGACATCTTCTGGAACCTCATTAGCGCCAGCCTCAACCATCGTGATGCCAGAATCTTTACCGGCAACTACGAGATCGAGATCGGAAGCTTCACGTTCTTCTGGAGTTAAGAAGGCTTTATATTCGCCGTTAACACGACCAATACGAAGACCAGCAATTGGACCGTCAAACGGTACACCAGCAAGCATAAGAGCGCTAGATGCAGCAATCATTGCAATAACGTCTGGACGGAAGTTTGGATCCATAGAAAGTACAGTCGTGACGACCTGAACCTCTTGGCGATAGCCCTTCGGGAAGAGTGGACGAATTGGGCGGTCAATAAGACGACCAATCAAAACGGCGTTATCTGAAGGCTTGCCTTCGCGTTTGATAAACTTACTGCTACTGATTTTTCCAGAAGCATAATATTTCTCTTCGTAATCGATAGAGAGTGGGAAGAAATCTTGTACAACTGGCTTAGTGCCAACTACAACAGAACCAAGTACAACCGTGTCGCCGTAGCTAACCAACACTGACGAAGTTGTGCGGAAACCAACGCGGTTCACCTCTAACGAAAGAGGACGGCCACAAAAATCAGTTTCCACCTTGAAAGTTTTCTTTCCGCTGGGATTAATAATATCCATGTATTTCCTTTCTTCGAGAAAATAATAAGTATCTGTGGCCGTAGTGAAATACTACCGTCATAGGTATCTATCATTTTCTCGATATTTGATACTAGAATCATTATATCATACTTTCCCTCCTCTGCCGTTAAGGATAAGCATTGACTTTTTGGCTGTTTTGTGGTAGAATACACAGGTATGCCTCTTTTGCAAAGTAAAGGGGTTGTATGCCATTGTTGGTCAAAAACAGAAAGGGTGGTGATGTAATTTGACCATAAATTTGAAAAAGAGCGATAGAACAATATTCAGTTTCGAAGGGAGGGTGCCGGAAGACCTTCTGAAGAGTACCCTGAGGGATGTACTTGAGGAAGAACAGGAGAAGTTCGTTAGTTCGCGCTACGAGTATGATGCCGAAAATGACGAAACTAGGCTCTGGATTATGCCGTGCCGCACCTTCGTTATTGAGCCGGATCCCGTTCTCGCGAAGCGCGTAAAGTGTCCCGTGAGCTGCGAGCGTAAGCTGCTTCTCAAGGGCGGAATCCCTGATTTCATCGATCTGACCGAGAAGTACTGGATGCCTTATCGCAAGCAAGCAAAGAAGGCGAATAAAAACTCTCAGTACGTCGTGATGTATTCGCACCCCGTCTTTACGGACGAGCTGCCCGCAAGTCGCGTCGGAAAAGAGCCGGACTACACTGAGGTCTGTCTGATTGTGGACTCGCGTTGCCCACACGAAGAGATTCCTCAAGTTCTGGACGCCGCCGCTGCTTATATGGCCGAGAAGCTGAGATTGATCGTCTCGGATGTCAATCCTCGAATCATGCATTCGGCGATCGTCCTCGACAAAGTTATGTTAGACTTCGCCGATGCAATTGCGAAGCATAACGATGACGAGCTCGAACGTCAGATCAACGGCTAAACGCTCTTGCACCTTGGATGCCCTGGTACGAACATGTGCCGGGGCTTCTTTTTTGCCAACAAAAAACCTGACCGCTTTGGTCAGGTTTTAATAGCGATATTATTTACGAAGACCGAGTTTTGCAACGGTTGCTTTGTAGGTCTCGAAATCGGTGCGTTCAAGATACTTAAGAAGTTTCTTGCGTTGACCGACCATTTGAATAAGACCGCGCTTAGCCATAAAGTCGTGCTTATTGGCCTTGACGTGCTCGGTAACTTCTTTGATACGTTCAGTCAAAATCGCAACCTGCACCTCTGGGGAACCGACGTCCTTATCACTACGAGCGAGCTTCTTGATCGCCTTAGCCTTGTTATCTTTTGTAATCATATTGGGCCTATTTTAGCACAAAATTAGAGATGTTGCAACAATTCTTAAGAGGTTTTATGCGAATTCACGCCAGCCGAAATATATGCTGGAATTAAATGACCTTGAGCAAAAAGTAAACAATATACACTGCTTATCAAAATACCGAAAACAGGGGCATCCATACACGACTGGTAGTCACCCATGGAGCAAAACTGGCCGCCGTGCTTCGCAATATTAAAGAAGGCACCCAAGATAGCGCCAATAAGCGTAGCGATGAGTAACGATATAATCGCCCTTTTAGGGCTGACTTTTCTTTCTACTATGCTATTGCGAACCGATACGGCATTAATAATTATTGCTGCGACCGGCCCAGCGCCGCTCATGAAATAAAAGATTAATGCCCATGGGCTAAAATCAAATACTACAAAAATAAATGGCAATAATATGTCTAAAATAAAAGCAGCAGTCGGAATAGTTTTTAGTAAATTAGCAGAAGTCTTTTTGCTCATGCTTTTATGTTACTTGTTGTTCATATATTTGACTAGTGCGGCGCGTAAATCTTTAACTGGCAAGACAAATTTATCCTTGATCGTTGCTGGCGCGATGGCATTTTTAAAGCCGAGCTTCTTTGCTTCAGCTATACGACGATCAGCGGAAACCACGCTACGGATTTCCCCACCTAAGCCCACCTCGCCAAATACGACAATTTTGTCGTTCAATTTGCGTCCAGCCGCTGCGCTAGCGATAGCCATACAAATAGCAAGATCGGCAGCGGAGTCGTTCAGTCGAAGACCGCCCACAACATTAATGAAGATATCTTTGTCTTGTAGCTTGAGTTTAGTGCGTTTTTCAAGGACGGCGATTAATAGATTAAGGCGATTCAGATCAAAACCAGAGGCAGTGCGTTTTGGGTAACCAAAATTAGTTGGATTAACGAGCGCTTGTATTTCTACCAGTAGCGGACGCGCGCCTTCGATAGTAGCCATAATGATACTGCCGTCGGTATTCTGACGTTCGGCTAAAAGCGCCTCGGATGGGTTTTTAACCTCGGTTA
>CAMNFE010000013.1 GCA_946537195.1 uncultured Candidatus Saccharibacteria bacterium
GGCAAAATTAAAGAGATTTTCGATCCATACGATATCTTAAATCCAGGCCTTAAACAGGAAGTTGAAGCACGGACTGTTTTGCGTCATTTTCGCACTGATTATAACGGCGGCGTAAGCGCCATCAAATAGCCAGCTTACGCTTTATTATCTCTATCTGTTCGTGTTATAATTTTCTCTATGAAATTTAGCAGCAAAAAAACTAACACTTCGGTAGAATTTACCGTTGAGTTCGATCAAAAAGACTTCGAGCCTGCACGTCTTAAGGCTCTTGAGCGCCTCGCTCGTAATATCAAAGTTCCTGGCTTTCGTAATGGCAAAGCTCCAGCCAATGTTGTAGAGCAACATGTTGATCCAAACGATCTCGCTTCGCAGACTTTGGATATCGTTGTTCGCCGTGCTATTCCGCAATTATTTAACGAAGCTGGCGTAACTCCAATTTCCATTCCGCATGTTGACGTCAAGAAATATGTTCCTGGCGAAATGGCTGAACTCACTATTTCGGCAGACATTATGCCTGAAGTTAAACTTGGCGATTATGAAAACGTTAAAGTTGTTTATGACGAGACCGAAGTTACCGATAAAGACGTAGAAGATGTTCTTCATCGCATTGCCGAAAGCTACGCCGAGCCAAAGGTTGTCAAACGTGCCGCCAAGAAGGGTGATGAAGTTATTATCGACTTTAAGGGTAAGAAAGACGGCAAGGCTTTTGATGGTGGTTCTGCAAAGGATTATCATCTTCGTCTCGGCTCCGGCCAATTTATTCCAGGTTTTGAAGATGGCATTATCGGCCACGAAGTTGGCGACAAGTTCAACCTCGACATTACTTTCCCTAAAGATTACGCTAGTGCCGAGCTTGCTGGTGCTAAAACCGTATTCGAAATTCTTCTTAAGCAAGTTTCCGAAGTCGAAACTCCAAAGATTGATGACGATCTTGCCAAGAAGTCTGGCGCTTTTGAAACGCTCAAAGAACTTCGCGAAGATATCATGAAGAATCTTAAATCTCGCGCCACTTATGAAGCGGAAGAAAAGTATAAAGACCTACTTTTGAACGAAATTATCTCTAACTCTAAGACTGAGGCTCCAGCTTCGCTAGTTCAAGAGCAATTTGAGAGCATGAAAGAAGATGCTTTCCGCAATCTTCGCTCTCATGGCATGGAACTCGAGCAATATCTAGAGCAGAGCAAGCAGAAACTCGAAGATTGGGAAGCTGAAGTTCGTGAAGCCGCCCGCAAGCGTGTTGTTGGTAGTATTATCGTTCAAAAGCTCGCTGATGCGCTCGGAATCGAAGTCTCCGAAGAAGAAGCTGCTAAGCAAGTTCTAGAAATGCGCGAAGTTTATAAGAATGATCCAAAAGCCCTAGAGCAACTCAATAATCCAGATGTTGCTAATAGCATTCGCAATCGCATGCGCGTCGACAAGACCATGAACAAGCTTGTTGAGATCAACAAGCCTCACGCTAAAAAACCAGCTAAGAAAGCTGCTAAGAAGAGCGAAAAGAAAACTACAAAGAAAAAAGCAAGCAAATAAACCACGCTAACAAAAAAGGCGCCTTACGCAAGGCGTCTTTTTTATGATTATCTGCTCGACGTAGGCTTTTTACCGGCCAGGTGCCAATGGTCACCATATTCACAGTGATACCAAGACAAAGTCCCAGAAGGCAAGTTATGCTCCGCTTCGGTTAAATATGCGCTCATCTCGGCCGTTTCCTCGTCCGGATAGCATACTTTATGTTTGTCTCCTACCCAGCATTTTTTGGGGTTATACGGGGCAGGGCGTCTATTTTGCGAGCGCGACATTGAAATCTCCATGTAAATAACGTAATCGTTCATCTTCGGGCATGTGCTCTATCGCGTAGCGCAGAGTTGTGCGCGAAAGTCGTTCGTAGTTATCGATCAGATAAGACTCTACAACGTGTTTATCTACCTTGCTGTAAATATCACGCAACATCCAGCCGCAGGCTTTATGCATTAAATCTTCCGGGTCGTCGATTCGTTTATCGATCATTTCTAAGCCATTACCCATGATATGTTTGCGATAAAATGCCATATAGGCCACTACGGAAATACGGCGACGCCATAAATCTTTTGCATCATTCAGTTTAGCCAAGATACCTTCGTCGTGATTTTCGAGGCACCAGCGTCCAATTAAATGAGGCGCGAAGCAATCAACAAGATCCCAGTTATTGATATAGTCAAGATTATCTAGATACAACTTTATGATTTTTTCGCTATTTTTGCGATACCGGTCCTTCATGATTGCAAGAGCGGCGAAGCGGAATTCATGAACAGGGGAGCGAAGCAGCTCGCGCAGTTCCGGTAGTGGCATCTTATTGTAGTTTTTTGCGTATTTACGGATGTACGGAGTAGGTATTCCTAAGAGAATATCACCCTCGCCGTAGCCGCCAGGCGTGATACCAAAATAATGCTGCGTTCGTTCGCTGCGTTCCTCGTCGATGCCTCTTTCAAGTTCTGCAATCAGGTTTTCTTTCATCAAAATAATTCTAGCACACTGGTGGAACATTGACAAAAATGCAATTTTGTGCTATAATGGACTTATGGAAAGTATTTGGGATAAATTTTCGAAAATGTATCACGAAAAAAGCCAAGTTTGCCTATTAACTTGGGCTTATGGCATTATTTCTGTTGCCGTCATTGTTGTGGCAGGTCTCATTGCTTTAATTAATCAGTCTGTCGGTGTAGCCATCTTGATTATTCCGCTTATCGCCGTTGCTGCAATGTGTGCTAATGTTATGGTATGGTCTCTTATCCGTTTCGTTATCGAATCACATGAGGCTAAAGAAAAAGCCAAACAACGCGCCGTTAAACAGGCCGCTAAGCAAAACTCTAAGAAATAATGAATCCTAGCGAAGATACGCGAAATCTAATTGATAAATATAAAGGTCTCTCAAATGAGTCTATTGTTGCTGATCTTGATAAAACGCGCATTCCGCTCGAAATAGCAATCGAAAACTTAGCTCACGACTTCAATATTGGCACGATTGTTCGTAATGCCAATGCCTTTAATGTTGCTCGTGTGCATATAATCGGTAAGCGTAAATACAACCGTCGCGGCGCTATGGTCACGGATAAATATTTGCATATCGACCATTTTGCGACCGTTGATGAATTTGTTCAAGATGCGCATGCGCGCGGTATGAAAATTGTAGCTGTCGATAATAACCGTCCTGAGTCAAAAGCTCTCGCTAAAACAAAGTTAGTGAAGAATTCGATTTTAGTTTTCGGTTCCGAATCGGACGGTATCTCGCAAGAACTCCTCGACAAATCTGATCAAGCTTTTTATATTGAGCAGCTCGGTTCTACCCGTTCAATCAATGTTGGCTGCGCTTCCGCAATCGCAATGTATGAGGCCGTGCGCCGGTTAAGTTTACTCCCGAAAGATGCGTAAACATCAACTATCCCAACATTTTTTACGCAGCCCTAAACTGGCTGGTTTTTTAATAGGTCATAGCAATATCAAAAAACGCGACACTGTAATCGATATCGGCGCTGGCTCGGGAGTTATTACTGCTGCTCTTGCAAAGCGTTGTAAGAAAGTTATCGCAGTCGAACCGGACCCAGAAACTGCTGCGCTACTACGCAAAAACGTCGGTCATCTTGAAAATGTCCAGATAGTTGAAGCAGATTTTCTTGAAATGACATTACCGCAAGAGCCATATAAGATTTTTGCAAATCCACCTTTTCATTTAAGCTCGGCGATTT
Organism: uncultured Candidatus Saccharibacteria bacterium; assembly: GCA_946537195.1. Classification (GTDB taxonomy): domain Bacteria; phylum Patescibacteriota; class Saccharimonadia; order Saccharimonadales; family Saccharimonadaceae; genus UBA2834. Next base: position 3,720 of record CAMNFE010000013.1, read on the forward strand.
TGCATAAGCTCGATGAAGCGGAAAATCCACCAGAGGCCATCTATCTGATCTTGCAAAAGCAATTCGCACTTAAGCTGCTTAATAATGATCGCCACTATACTTCGCAACTAGGCAAGCAATTGTTTGTTCATTATGCGCCACGTATTCGTTTGCCGATGAAGCCGCACTATTTTACACCACCACCGGCAGTTCCGACCGTGCTGTTAGAGCTAAAACGTCGCGAAATATAGGATAAATGTGTATATTTTACACAAGTGTGGTATATTTAGAGTGTCGCCCCGTAGTCCTCATGGGGTGACATTTTTTGATGTATAATAAAAGCATGGATTTAAAGTCTAGAATTACCGATAAGGCATATCCTTTCGTTGCTAAATATTTTAAATTTTGGGCGAATATCTCGCTTAAACGTTGGCGCCCGCGCATCATTATGGTTACTGGTTCTGCTGGTAAAACCACGATGCTTAATCTAATTGAAACTCAACTAGGCAGTCGTGCGCATTATTCTCATAATGCAAACTCAATCTATGGTATAGCTTTTGATATTCTTGGCGAGCATGGCGTTACTGGCTCAAAGCTCCAATGGGTGAAATTAATCTTTAAATGTCCAATTCGCGCTTTTACTTTTCGTCATACTGAAGAATTCTATATCGTCGAGACGGACGGCGATTTTCCAAGACGCGCCGAGCGTGTTGCAAAATGGTTGAGGCCAGAGGTTTCGCTTTGGGTGAGTCTCGGTCGTTCGCATGCTATTTGCTTTGATGAAGTAGTCAAAAAAGGCAAGTTCGCCTCGCTCGACGAAGCAATTGCGCATGAATTTGCTACCATTCCGCAAAACACCAAGAAGCTTGTCTTGATCGATGGCGACAATGAAACGATGGTTGAAAAAACAAAAGACATCCGCGCCAAGGTTATCCGGGTTAGTCATAAAGACCTGAATAGTTATAAAGTTCAACCGGACAAGGCTGTCTTCAGTCTAAAGAAACATAAATTCACCATTCATGATCCGATGCCACGCGACGTAACGGTTCAACTACTAATGCTCGAAGAGTTGATGGAATATCTAAAAATCGATGTAAAATGCGACCTTAGCGATTATGTTACGCCACCTGGTCGCAATAACTACTTTAAGGGTAAAAATGGGCTTAATCTCATTGATAGTAGCTACAATGCCCACATTATTAGCATGCAAACTATGCTTGAAACCTTTAAAGAGATGGATGTTGAGCATAAATGGCTCGTCATCGGCGACATTATTGATCAAGGTAGCGTAGAAAAAGAAGAACACGAACATCTTGCGGAGTTGCTTGCTGATACGAAAGTAGAACAGATTGTACTAGTAGGACATCGCACAAACCAGTATACTCTTCCGAAATTGCAGAAAAAGAAAGGCGTTCATGTTGTAGCTTTTGAAAAGCCAGATGCCGCGCTTGAGTATCTTGAAGAAAATCTTAAAGGTAATGAAACTATCCTCTTTAAGGGCAGCCAGTATCTAGAATGGATCATCGAAAAACTACTCAAGAACCCAGAAGACGCCGCAAAGTTGCCGCGTCAAACCGAACTATATCGAAAGCGCCGTGCGCGAAGAGGATTAAACTGATGCAGAAACTATACATTATTCACGGTTGGACTTATAAGCCTGAACCATGGGAAGAAGTTATTAAGGTCCTGAAAAAAGATTATAAAATCGACGCCGAACTTCTTCGAGTACCAGGTCTTGGTACAAAATCTGACCAAGTATTCACGATTGATGATTATGTCGATTGGGCAAAGAAACAAATCCCAAAGGGTTCGATTGCGCTAGGACACAGCAATGGCGGGCGCATTCTGCTGAATTTACTGGAGAAAGAAGGCTCAGACTACTTGAAGGGTTTGATCCTTTTTGATGCCGCTGGAATCTATGAGCCATCGCGCAAAAATGACCTTATGCGTAAGATGTCCAAGGCCTTTGCGCCGCTCAAAAAGAGCAAACTGGCTCGTAAAATTGTCCACAAAGCTCTGGGCGTTCATGACTACAATGATGCGCCAGAGAATATGAAGAAGACGATGACTAATATGCTTGATTCGGATAAAGTATTAGATATTTCCAAGGTTACAACCAAGACTATGCTGGTCTGGGGTACGGACGATCAAATGACTCCGCTACGTCAAGGCGAGAAGATGCATGAACTTCTCAAAAACTCAAAGCTGACAATCAAGGAAGGATGGCGCCATTCGCATTATCTTAAGAGTATAGAAGAGACTGCTGCCGAAATCGCAAAGCAATACGAGGAGCTAAAATAATGTTGAAATTTGTTGAATTGAAGCCAGAAGAACTTGATAAATACGTATTCAAAGAACATCCAGAAGCAAATTTTCTGCAAACTTCGGCTTGGGGTAAAGTTTACGAAATCGACGGCAAAAAGACTTTTTATCGCGGCGTTAAAAATGGCGACAAATTAGTTGCAGCCGCTCTAATTATATTGAGGCCTGCTAAGCGTGGTCGTTATCTAGAAATACCGGGCGGCCCACTACTTGATTGGGATAAGGATATAAAAACCCTTAAATTCTTCTTGGATGAAGTTCGTAAAATGGCAGTTGAAAATAAGTGCGTTTTCGTACGTATGCGTCCAAACATTTACGACACGCCAGAATATGAAAAACTCGCAAAAGAACTAGGACTCATCAAATCGCCGATGCATCTTCACGCTGAGCATACCGTGATGCTCGACTTAACGAAGAGCGAAGATGAGCTATTGGCGGATATGCGCCGCCAGACGCGTTATGACGTACGTCGTAGCGCAAAACTCGGCATCAAAGTCAGCTGGGATAACAGTAAAGAAGCCTTCGACGACTTCTATGACATTCAACTCAAGACCGCTGAACGCCAAGGCTTTATCCCGTCAACGCGCAAGTTTATTCAAGCCGAGCGCGAAGCATTTGGCGACAATGCGCGTATCTATACGGCCTCATTAGACGGAACCGTGCTTGCGAAAGGATTAATCTTATTACAAAAGCCAGAGGCTATCTACCACGAAGCCGCCTCAACCGACGAAGGTAGAAAACTTCCGGGCGCACATGCGTTGCAATGGCAGATTATTAAGGACGCCAAGGAGATGGGCTTGAAACGCTATAATCTCTTTGGGATCGCTCCGCCAAATTCTCCTCACCATCGCTATGCTGGAGTTACAACCTTTAAGTGTGGTTTTGGGGGTGAACAAGTTACTTTTATGCCAGCCCAAGATTTACCGATTAAAAAACTTCACTATAAAGCCGTACATGCCTTAGAGGAGCTACGCAAAAAACGTCGCCATCTTTAATATGCTAAAATAAATAGCATGAAGATTATTGACGCAACTGATCAGAAAAAATGGGACAAATTCGTCACTAGCCATGATGATGCTAATTTTTTGCAGAGCTGGGCTTGGGGAGAATTTCACGAATCGCGCGGTAAAACTGTTATTCGTCGTATCGCCGTTGATGATAAAGATAAAATTCAAGCTGCCTATGTCGGGCAAGTTGAGACCGCAAAACGTGGCACATATATGGCGATTGCCGGTGGCCCGATTCTCGATTGGAGTGATAAGAAACTCGTCAAAGCTATTTTCAAAGATATGAAAGAGCAAGGCGAAGCTAACCGTTGCGTCTTCGTACGCGTGCGTCCGCAAATTACCGATACCGAAAAGAACCGCAAGCTTTTCGCCAATCTTGGGCTTAAACCAGCCCCAATGTATCTATCCGTAGAATTTGCAGGCGTTCTAGATCTAGAAAAGAGCGAGGAAGAAATATTGGCGGGTGCTGCTCAGGGCCTTCGTCGTAAGATTCGTAAAGCAAATAAAAGCGGCATCACAGTTGAAACCAGTACTGATCCAAAAGATATCAAAAAGTTCTACGAAATTCAGCTTGAAACCGCTGCGCGTCATAAATTTGTTGAATTCTCTGAAGATTTTCTCCGCAAACAATTTGAAGCTTTCGCTAAATATGACGAAGTAAAACTCTATACCGCTAAACTAGATGGCGAAATCCTAGCGCAAAACTTCATGATTTTCTATGGTAATGAAGCGTCATATCACTACGGCGTATCTACCGAGCTTGGCACTAAATACTCGGGCGCTCCGCTTCTTCACATGCAAGCGATGCGCGATGCGCGTGACCGTGGGATTACTCGCTATAACTTCTGGGGTATTACTGGACTAGATGAGACTAAACACCGTTTTTACGGCGTTAGCCAGTTTAAGCGTAGCTTTGGTGTAAGCGAGCTTAAGTATCTCCATGCGCATGATATTGTAATTCAACCTACCAAGTATAAAATCGATTGTTTAATCGAAAAAACTCGCGCCAAAATTCGTCACGTTTAACTCTTCGATTACTTGCAAAACGCTCGTGTTTAAAATATACTTGAAATAGATAAATAGGAGCTTTTTTGCCGTGAGTACAAAACGTAAATATATTGAAAGCCACTGGGGCGTATTTGTCCTTAAGGGTATAGTTTCGCTAGTAGCGGGATTTTATATGATGTTCACTAGTCGTCAAGACGTGGACTTCTTAATTCAAGTAGTCGGTTGGGTTATGTTAGCTTTGGCCGTCATTGAGGTCGCCAACGTTGTTTATCGCAAACGACGCTCGCATAATCTTGCTTTCCCACTAGCGCTCGGTATAGTCGAAATGATTATGTCAGTAGCTTTGCTTTACACTGTTAGACCTGACCTTTCGCTATCTCAATTACTCCCTATCCGCCTCACGATGCTAGCAGTATATGTCTTAGCTGCGTCAATCATTACAATCGTGATGGGCTTCAAGAGCTTTGATAATCTAACTGATCGCTTCATGTGGGTCGTGAATGGTATGCTAGGCTGTATCCTCGGCTTTGTTCTATTCACCTCTGGTAATATCAGCGATTTAGCACACATCATGCTCTTTGGTACTTACTTGTTAGTTAACGGTTTGACTGATTTGTTCTATGGTATCCACTCCAAGGACGAGCTAGGCGAGCTACATGCTGAAAAAGCAGCTAAACACCTCACCAAGAAGACCAAAGGAGCAAAGAAATAATGCTATTTGGTCAAAAGGCACGCATTGAGCGTTATTTAAAAAAGAACCCACAAGTTAAAACAATTGTTGTTGTAGGCTCCTACGGACGCAAATCCGCAATTCGTGCTCTTGGTATGATTCTCGGCCAACAATTTGTCGTAACGGTGGGCGTCAATAAATCCGTTGATGCGGATGTTGTAATTCTCGACTATAAATCGTCTGCCGAATTTCCTGATATTGAACCAGATATTGTAGTTGTAACTAGCTGTCGTACCGACGAAGAGGCGCAACGCTTCTTTGCGATGGCAAATATCGCTAAGCGCGTCATGGTTAACTTTAATGACGTTCCGCAAGAGTTTGCCAAGTATCTTAAGAATCCAAATATCTATACATATGGAGACGAACTTCCAGCCGATTTCTATTTCGAGAACAACAATTTCACTCTTGAAGGCTACGAGGGTGACTTTATTGATGAAGAACGTGATCGTTTGCATGTAAAAATTAAGATTTTAGGTGAACATAACATTCGTCCGATTATTATGGCATGTGCGGTTGGTAAGCAGTTTATGATTCCGAAAGAGAAGCTTATCGCTGGCACTGAGGCTATCACGCCTATTCATGGCCGCATGTCCCCAGCTAAAGGCATCCGCGGAACGATAGTAATTGACGACAGTTCCTATATTGCAGCCGATGACGTAAAGTTAGGAGTAGCTACTATGTATGCACTCGAGTCTCCTGCAAAAACAGTAATCATCAACGACGTACGCAAGCTTGAAGGTATTGATACTGAGTTACTTACTGATATTTGCGTTTTAGGTAACGCGTCCGGCACAGATCCTAAGAACAAAAAGATCCATTACTTTGAAGAAGAAGTTGATCTGATTCATTACATTGGCGAGCGCGCGGAAGAGGGCGGCTTAATCTTACTAGAAATTCCGTTGCCAGAAATTATCGAGTCCTACATTTGGTAGTTTCTCTTTAAATAAAGTGGAGTTTATTGTAAAATAAGTGTATGGCAAAGGTGATTACGGTTACCAATCAAAAAGGAGGTGTTGGTAAGACTACAACGTCTATCAACTTGGCTTTTTATCTAGCAAAAAAGGGCAAAAAGACTTTGCTGATCGATTTTGATCCTCAAGGTAATGCCACCTCTGGTCTTGGCATTGATAAGCGCGAGCTGAAGGCTACGATGTGTGATGTTATGCTTGGTGAGGCCGAACTCCAAGAGATTATCCATCAAGCTAATCAAAAGAATAAAAAATTCTTTATTGCACCAACTATTCCAGAACTAGCCAATGTAGAAGTTCAAATGGCCGACATGGAAGATAAATTCCGCATTTTAAAGAAGGCTATCGCTACCGTTAAAGATGATTATGACTATGTTATTATCGACAGTCCGCCAAGCCTTTCGCTTTTAACTGTGAATGGCATGATCGCTGCCGACTATTTATTGCTTCCTGTCCAGACCGAGTTTTATGCGCTTGAGGGCGTTGCTCAGCTCCTAGAGAGCATGAACCTTGTCCGCAAGGCAACTAATCCTAAACTAAAGCTACTCGGCGTATTGGCTACTATGTATGATCGCCGTACCGCTCTTAGCTCTCAGGTACTAGCCGAAATTAAGCGCTATTTCAAAGATAAAGTATTCGAAACAACTATTCCGCGCAATGTCCGTCTTGCCGAAGCGCCAAGCCACGGCGTAGCTATCGGGCAATATGATCGCTTTAGCAAGGGCGCTAAAGCCTACAAAGCACTAGCGGATGAAGTATTGGAGCGTACCAAATGAGCGCACGCGGACTAGGTAGAGGTTTCGAGGCGCTAATTCCGACTGAAAATATTGATGCAAGTTTTGACCCTACGGCGGACGAAGACGCAAAAGATAGCACCTTGCGCGAGATTAAGATAACAGAGATTGAACCAGATCCAGAACAGCCTCGCCGCGAATTCAAGCAAGATCAGCTTGAGGCGCTCGCGAACTCTATTAAGCAGCATGGCGTATTGCAGCCAATTGTTGTTACGAAAGAAGGTAACAAGTATCGCATTGTTGCCGGAGAACGTCGCTGGCGCGCATCTAAAATTGCCGGTGTTGATAAGATTCCTACAATTATTCGTTCTGTCGACGCCCAAAAGCGACTTGAGCTATCTCTTATCGAGAACGTCCAACGTGAAGATCTGAATGCCATTGAAACCGCAACTGCCTATGCAAAGTTAAAGAACCAATTCAACATGAGCTCTGAAGAGGTTGCTCAAAAAGTAGGAAAGAGTGAATCTGCAGTTATAAACACTATGCGTTTGCTTAATCTCCCAGAAGAGGCTAAGCATGCTATGGTTGAGCACAAACTTGCCGAGGGCCAGATGCGTCCGCTAATTACTGCCACACCTGAACAAATCAAGGCAGTATTACCTAAGATTATTAATGAAAACTGGAGCGCGCGTAAAGTCGAGCAATATATGGCGGAGCTTAAATCCCGCGAAAAAGCAGCGAAAACACCTAAAGAAACCCCAGTTAGCGTCGAGAGTGAAACTCGTGCAGCTAAACTTAGCAAAAAGCTTGGCGTGAAGGTGAAAATTCGTACTAATGCTCACGGTTCTGGAGATATCGTACTAAAGTTTAAAGACGAAAAGGAGTATGAAAAACTATGTACAATACTAACAGCGTAAAAACTAAAATGACAGCCGTGGTGGATCGTTTCAAGGAAGAATTAAAAAAGGTGCGCACAGGTCGTGCACATCCAGACATGCTAGCGAACGTAAAAGCTGAAGTATATGGCCAAATGTCGCCATTAAACCAAATCGCAAATATTACTGTCCAAGGCGCAACTATGCTTTTAATCACACCATATGATGCGGCAAACATTGCGAATATTTCTGCGGCTATTCGAGCAGATCAAACTTTAGGGCTCAACCCAGCCGACGATGGTCGCGTAATTCGCGTACCAATTCCGCCACTAACCGAGGAACGCCGCAAGGAAATCGTCAAAACTACCAGCTCAAAGGTTGAAGAGGCTAAAATTGCCCTACGTAAGATTCGTGACGATGCGCGCAAAGAGATAAAAGGCGCAGAATTAGCAGAAGATGCTAAAAAACGTGCCGAAAAAGAAGTTGATGACATCATTAAAGAATTTAATACCGAAATCGATAAGAAATTCGCTGAAAAAGAAGCGGAAATTATGACAATCTAACAGGAGGTCTTTTTGCAAATGGGAGAACAGGGTGGGGAAGATAACGAAACCCCTAAAGATATTTCAAAAAACTACGTAAACTCTAAAATCATCCTGACTACAGTGGTTGTTGTGCTTTTGGGTGCCGTATTTCTTCTTGCTCTCGTATTCTTTGGCATGCAAATTTCCGAGAAATATAACCAAGAAGTTGATACTCCCGAACAGCCGACGGTTAGTCAGCCAGTTTTAGAAACCATTAAAGTCGAGCACGAAGATATATCTACAACCTATATCCCAGATCAAAATCCATCATCCGAATATAAAAACTCCTTAATGCATAAATATGGCGTCGATGATGCTGAATATGTAATTTTGCGTAGCGAATCTGATCTTGAAGAATTCGTTGAAACTATTAATTCCACGTTAGGCGAGAATGCAACCCCATTCGTATATAGCGTCGGTAACGATTTCTTCAGCAATGGTACAGTAATTGCCGTTGCTAAAGAAGATGCTGGCCTGACTAAAGCTACAATTGACGACGTTTATCGTGACGAAGATTATAATATCCATCTAAGCGGTCACTATGCCAGCCCAAGTGACACTACATCACTTAGTGGTATCGTAACTTTTATTCAGATTCAGAACATTCAACCAAAAACGGTTGACCTTGTTTGGAATAATTCGCAGGCGCAGGTCGAGCCATATAATGTTACGGAGAAAAAACCAATCGTCTATCTTTACCCAGAGACTACTACTAAAGTTAGCGTTAAGCTAGGCAGCCCGGAACGCATTACTTCCGATTATCCAAACTACAATAACGGTTGGAATGTAACGGCTGAACCAGATGGTACCTTAACGGATTCAAATGGTAAAAAATTCTACGCTCTATATTACGAATCTTTCAATACGAAAAAATACAACTCGAAGAGTCTCCAAGAAGGTTTCGTAGTTGAAAGAGACGATGTGGAAGATTTTCTTGACGAAAAACTCACTTTACTGGGGCTAAACTATAAAGAAAAAGAAGAGTTTATCACCTATTGGATTGCCGAGCTCGAGGCTAAACCATTCGTTTATATTCGTTTCCAGACCTTTGATGAAATAGAACGAAATATGAGCCTAAAAGTTTCACCAAAGCCTGATACGATGATTCGAATTATGATGGAGTATAAACCATTAGATAACGCTATTAATATTAAAAAGCAGCCGCTACAAAAAGCCGAGCGCAAAGGCTTTACGGTTGTAGAATGGGGTGGAACGGAGGTTAAATTATGAGCAAAAAGCGCGAAGCATTTTGGGAAAAGCAAGCTAGCAAAAGAATGATGTTTGTTTGCTTCTTACTTATCGTTGCGGCTTTTATTTGCTTTGGCGGAACTTACCTTCAATTCAAATCTACCAATAAAAATTCGGATGAAATCTGGAACGATCAAAATGCTAGCTACGATCAAAAGGTAGAGGCGCAAAAAGACGCTGAAGAAGCCATCCGTGAAGAACGCGAAAAGGCGCTTGAGCAATGAAAATAGTCGAGAAGAAATGTCCGAATTGTCACGCGAACCTCGAATTTAAAGTAGGCGAGAGCGATATTCGGTGCCCAAACTGCCGAAGAGAGTATGCAGTTGAGTATGATAAAGATTTCGTAGACCCCGAAGTTCAAATTAAAGCTAAAGATATTCAACTTAAAGTGCTAGACGATATTGCTAAAGCGCGTGTCTTCAACCGTGTTTTCTTTGTCGTTGTTTTCATTTTTACCGCAGTAATTATTTGTATCTCAATTGTGATGGCGGTAAGAGGATATGAAGACTATCGTCAAACGAAGGAAGAAATGGAACAAAGCCAACAAGAGCATGAGGCTCAATTTGAGCGCATGTGGCAGGAGGCCGAAGATCAATATAATAAAAGTAAAGAATCCTTCTAGAACTTGAAGCTATCGCTTATCTATGGTAAAATACACCTAGTGCCGCGATAGCTCAGTTGGTAGAGCGCATCCATGGTAAGGATGAGGTCCCGGGTTCAAATCCCGGTCGCGGCTCCATAAAAAGCCCGACAGGGCGTTTTTTTATTTGTGCTAGACTAAAAATTATGAAGAATGAAATTGAAGCGCAATTTTTAGATATAGACAAAGAAGAAATGCGTAGAAAGTTAAATGATATCGGCGCAAAACTCGAAAAACCAGAAGTTTTGATGCGTCGCACTGTTTTTTATACTGGAAAACACTCTTTTGCGCGCGTGAGAGACGAGGGCGATAAAATAGTAATGACCTATAAAAACGTCAGCGACGATCATTCTATACTCGGCACAAAAGAAGTAAACATCACAGTAGATAACTATGAAAATGCGATTTTGTTTTTGCGTGGCTGCGGCCTAAAGATCAAAGCGCGCCAAGAAACTAAGCGTGAATTATGGTCTTTAGGTAAAGTTGAAATATGTATTGATACCTGGCCATGGTTACCGACTTTTATGGAAATCGAAGGTCCAAGCGAGGAGTCGGTTTGGGAAACCGCAAAGAAACTAGGATACGACAAAAAGCAGGCGAAATTTGGCTCCGTAGATACTACTTATCAGCATTACTACGGCATCGATACCGATACCGTGAATATGCATACGCCAGAAATATTATTCGACATGACGCCGCCAGAATGGGTGAAAGGTATCTAGAAAATTATAAATAAGCAATAGCCACTACTTAAAGTGGCTATTTTGGTTCCTTGACGCTGAGAATTCCTAGAATGGTACCACACGTGACGCCAAACAGATTAATCATCATGTCTCCAAGCATCATAGCGCGTCCGGGCGAAATGCTTTGAATACCTTCATCAAACGCTGCAACGACCATACATGTAAAAAGTGTTAATAAGATTGCACTTTTTTGGTAGCTGCGGGTGACGATAAAGGCGCGATATATCAGCAAAGCCAATATTAGATGCACGCCGAAATGCGCCAGCTTACGCACGACAACATGGAAAGTAGAATAATCTACGTTGATGCCTACAGACTCGATTAAATGACTAAAAGATTGAGCAAGCCAACCGGATACGCTCGCACTATCATTACCACTTTGCATTGAGAGATACATTGTTAAGCAAAGCCAGATTAGTGCCAAAATCCAGCGAATAATTCTCTTTCTCGCCATATTAACACCCCCCTTATAATGTTCTAGCTTCTGCTCCATTTTTCTATGATAGCGCATATTATCGCAGGAAGCCATTGATTATCTGTGACTCGGCTTGTCGACGCGATAGCCCCAAGGTCATAAGTTTAGTTAATTGTTCATTCGCGATTTTACCGATTGCAGCCTCGTGTATTAGCTCTGCGTCGACGTTTTGCGCGTCCAGGGACGGCTCCGCATTAACTTTAGCCTGATCCATAATTATAGCGTCACATTCTGAATGCCCCTTACACTTTGCGACGCCGATAATATGGGATTTGAAGTTTTGCCTAGAATAATCTTGAGCTACAGCGCGCGATACGATGTCTGCCGAAGAACCATCGCCGTTCATTTGGACGGTTATTCCGCTCTCGGCTGATTGTCTGCCGTGTGTAAATAGGCGTTCTTTAATCACGATTTGTGCGTTTTTGCTCAATTCTGCCGTAGTTTGCCGTTTGGTGGAATCAACGCCTTTAATTTGTTCCATCAATAATTCCGCCTGGCTTCCTTCGGATAAATAAAGACGAGTGGTTGGATTAAGTATCTTGCCAGCACCTGGCCCAATGCCGCAATGTTTTTCTATGTAATAAACTTTTGAATTCTTGCCAACATAAAAAGTATGTATCCCGTCATGTACGGAATCGTCGGCGCCACAATTATAGATGCCGCATCCAGCAATTATAGTCACTTCGCAATTAGAGCCAATATGAAAATCATTGTAGACGGCTTCTTTTAGGCCGCTAGCACTAATAATTACAGGAATATGAACAATTTCGCCCTTTGTATTATTGGCAATCGTGATATCGATGCCGCTTTTTTCTGTTTTTGGTGATATATTAATGTTTTTTGAACTATGCCTACCGATTGATTTGCCATTAACGCGGAAATTATAGGCACCTTCTGGAATTCCGCTTACTCCGGAAACATCTTTCATTAAATCGCGTTCTATTTTATCTAGGTCCATCATTTTGCTATCTCCATGGTAGATAAAACGGCGTCGCGCGATCCTTGCTTGACGATTTTGCCTTTTTCCATAACAAAAATACGATCCGCTAATTTCATAATGCGTTCTTGGTGTGAAATGATAATAATCGAACGCTTTGGGTTTTCTTTCAGCATTGCTTTAAAGACATTAATCAGTTTGGAAAAACTCCAGATATCAATGCCCGCCTCTGGCTCATCAAAAATCGTAAAATCGGCGTTGCGCGCAATAACGGAGGCGATTTCGATGCGTTTTTGCTCACCGCCTGATAAGGAAGCATTAAGTTCGCGATCCATGTATAGCTCAGGGTCTAAGCCAACTTTAAGTAACAACTTGTCGATATTGTCCGTGTCGCCGCTAAGAATAGTTTCGTTGCCAGTTGCGGCAATAGTAAGTAGGTCTTTTACGGTTAGCCCCTTAAATGTAACGGGCTGCTGAAAAGAGAAGGCTATACCAAGCCGTGCGCGATCGGTGCAAGATTTTGCGGTTATATCCTCGTTGTTTAAGAGGATTTTTCCGCTCGTAGGCACTTCTAGGCCGGCAATAATCTTGGCGAGGGTGGATTTTCCGCTACCATTAGGTCCAGTAATGACGACTAGTTCGCCATCGTTCACGCTAAAAGTAACGTCATTCAAGACGTTTTTTACGCTTTTTCCGTGTTTTACGGAGAATGATACACCAACAAGCCCCAGCATAAAATAATTATAGCATGGGGCTTTAGATAGGATCGGGTATGGGCAGTCAAGGCTAAACGGCCGTGTAGCCTCCATCTACAGGAATAATTACACCAGTGACATAACTGGCTTCTTTGCTAGCAAGGAAGAGCAAGGCCGCATCTAGCTCGCCTTCTTGACCGTAGCGCTGCATTGGAACATGGGTCTTTGCGAATTCCTGGAATTGATCAGTGTCGAGCACGTCGGTGGTGAGTTCTGTATAGAAATAGCCAGGACAGATTGCGTTACAGGTGATACCATCGGTTGCGAGCTCGGCTGCAACTGCGCGCGTAAAGTTTACGACAGCGCCTTTTGAAGTATGATATGCGACAGTGTGAATTTCCGTATTGCCAACCAAGCCATAAATAGAAGCAATATTAATGATACGACCGTACTTGTTCTTCTTCATGATCTTAGCGAAAGCGCGAGTCATTTTGAAGACTGATGTTTCGTCAGTAGCGATAGTGAAGTCCCATTCATCATCGGTCATATCTACTACGCCGTTATTCTTGGCGGAGCCTGCACAGTTTAACAAAATATCGACCTTACCGAATTCTTTTTCGGTAGCAGCGGCTGCTTTTTCGACATCTTCTGTACTAGTTACGTCGCACTTAATTGGTAGAACCTTCTTAGCGCCTGCTTTTTCTAATTCAGGCTTAAATTCTTCAAGACGCTCGAAGCGACGCGCCAAGATAACTAGATTTGCACCTTGGCGAGCTAGAGCTAAAGCCATCTGCTTACCAAGACCACTGGATGCGCCTGTAACTACGGCGACCTGCCCCTTTAAACTAAACACAACAAAATCTCCTTTTATCTTATCTTCCTATTATACCATCAGTATTTTTGAAAAATATTTCGCTAGTGTATAATAAAAGCAAGATGGACATCTTTGCAGCGGCAAACACTTTCGAAATGAACGGCACGGCCTTGTTTTTTATTATTATCGGCGGTGTCATTATTTGGCTAGTGATGACCTTCCTTTTTGCCAACATGGACTCGGGAGGTATCGAAATATTGCCGCAAGATCCAGACAAGAAGTCTCCTAAAGAAAAACTTGAAATTATTGACATCGAAGACGATGCTCAGAAGGAAAAAGAGAAGGCCTATCAGGAAAAGAAGCGTCGTCAACGTCGCAAAGAATATTTGAAACGATTAAAAATCACACTCAAAAAGACCGCCGCGCTACTACTAGAGAGCTCATGGATGGTCGGTATATCAATAGCTGTTATTCTTACGGTATATTTTATTACTCAAAATATGCTGATAGAGTAATTTACTTAGTTAGGTATTGTAACGCTATTGTAGCCGCGACTGCACCATCGGCAGTGGCGGTTACTAGTTGTCGGACCTCTTTACTGCGCACATCGCCGGCTACAAAAACGCCGTCAATATTAGTTTTGCAATCTTCGTCTGCCTTAATGTAACTTTCGGTATCTAGTTTCAGGCCGTCAATGATATTCTTTGCTTTAGGGATACGTCCAATCGAAACGAATAAGCCGTCAATCGATAGCTCCTCAGTCTTTCCTTCGTGACTTAAGGTGATACTTTCGAGCTTTTTGTCACCGTTTAGAGCGACGATATTAGCGTTTAGAATTAACTCGATATTTGGAGTACTCTTAACTTTCTCGACTAAATCTGCGCTACCGCGAAACTCGCCGCGACGGTGTATTAAAAACACTTTTTCTGCTAGGCCGGATAGGTAGATAGCCTCTTCTAGGGCGGTATTTCCGCCGCCATTTACGGCGACAGTTCGATTTTTATAAAAACCACCATCGCAAGTTGCGCAATATGATACGCCGAAACCTGTAAATTTATCTTCATTATCGAGTCCAAGCTTGCGCGGTTCTGTTCCACACGCGAGAATGACGCACTTTGCCTTATATTGATCGTCTTCGGTTTTGATTAGCTTATAATCTTTGTTATCTACGATTTTTTCGACTTCTTCAAATTCAATCTCTACGCCAAGATCTTCGGCTTGTTTCTGTAAGGTTTGGCCAAATTCAAGCCCAGTGATACCTGGAGCGGCCGGATAATTGCTAATTTTCGTCGTATTGATAATTTGCCCACCGCAGGCAACGGCTTCGAGCACTAAAACTTTTTTATTTGCGCGCACGGCATAGATCGCCGCCGTTAATCCGGCAGGTCCGCCACCTACTATTGCAATATCGTACATTATTTCTCCAAAATCTTAATTAAACGCTTTTTTGGCTGTAGGCCAATTCGACGATCAACTTCTTCGCCGTTTTTAAAACAAATCAGGCAAGGAATCGAAGAAACCTGGTATTTTTCGGCCAATTCATCCTGCTCATCGATATCTACGGAGATAATCTTAAAATCATTTCGCTCTTCGGCTATTTCTTCAAGGATTGGATGCAGCGCTTGGCAGGGAGGGCACCACTCGGCATTAAAATCAACCAAAACTGGCTTGTCGCTCTTTAATACTTCTTCCTCAAAATTTTCTTTTGTTCCGTTAATTATCATAAAAAACTCCTCTGATTAAATTATAGCAAATCTACCATTTTACAAAACTTAACAGATGTGCTAAAATATTCCCAATATGGCAAAGAAAAATAATACCAAGCGCAAGCTTGTTGGTTTGGTTTCTGAAGAATCTGGTATTCGCCTTTACTATACCAAGAAGAACACCATGAATACGCCAGACAAGCTCAGCCTTCGTAAGTATGATCCAGTTTTGCGCAAACACGTGATCTTTACCGAAACGAAGAAGAACCTTGGCCGCAACGAAGTAAAGGAAAAGAAGCGCTAAAAAATATACCCCAACTCGAGAGGGGTATATTTTTATTGCGAATATTTTTTGCGCTTATGCTAAAATAAAAAACAGAAATAGGAGGTAAAATGCAAGATTCTTTTGAGTCGCGTATGCAAGGCCAGACGCCAGAAAATATCAAACCAAAAAAGAATACAGCGCTGATTATTGTTATTGCAGTATTAGCCGTAGCAACAATTGCTTTAGGCGTGGTAGCATTCTTAGCTAACCAAGATAGCGCCAAAAAAGATGAAAGAATTACTAATCTTGAGAAACAGATCGAAGAGCTAAATAAGCAAAAGGAAGAAGAAAGTAAAACGGAAGAAGAGGCCCCTGCGACTGATTCCGACGAAGAAAGTGACGACGAAGGGGAAATAGATAGCCTTGAAAAAGTACAAACCGAACTAGATGCTTATATTAAGAGCACAAAAATGACTAACCCAAGCTACTCTTATACCTATAAGATTAATAGCTTAAAGTTAACTAATGATAAAAAGTACTATTATGCTCATATTACCGTAAGCGTCAAGGGTGGCAGCAATGATTCTAGCGTTGAATACCGCGCCGCCAAAGACGGCAAATGGGGTTACGTTAATGGTGGTAATGGCATAATACTATGCTCGGAGATTGACTCTGATTCTCTCGACTTTATTAAAACTTACGGAAAAGAATTTAAATACTTTGCCGTTTGCGTAGACGAAAACGGTGTTACTCGTGATTATAGCAAGTAATGGAAAATAATATTCTCGATTCAATTAATGG
>CAMNFE010000014.1 GCA_946537195.1 uncultured Candidatus Saccharibacteria bacterium
GCATGGCCGGGGTAGGTGTAGCTTTTGCTTTGGCGCGAGCTCTTAATATGGATACGAACGGAGGGGAATGCGATGGACAAGAGAAGTGGTTACTAGATTTAGTTGTGATCGGCACCATATGCGACTCGATGGAGCTAAGGGGTGAAAACCGAATTTTAAGTTATTATGGCATGAGAGTGCTAGGAAAGACGCGACGTCCGGGAATTAAGGAGTTGGCGCGTACAGCAAGTGTAGATTTGCCTCGAATTAATACGCATGCGATTGGTTTTCAGCTTGGACCACGAATTAATGCGGCTGGCCGAATGCAGAGTGCGGATTTAGCGCTAGATTTAATGATGTCAACTAGCCGCACGAAGGCATTTAGTCTTGCTAATGAGTTAGATAATCTTAATAACGAACGTCGGAAAGTTCAGGAAAAAGCGGTTGAAGAGATAAAGGTATCAGATAAGGACCACGTAATTGTAGCTTGCGGAGATTGGCATGAGGGAGTTTTAGGCATCATAGCTGGTCGTCTAGTAGAGATATATAAAAAACCAGCTTTTGCAATGACGAAGTTGGCGGATGGCCGCATTAAGGGGTCCGGACGCAGTTTTGGCGAGTTCTCTCTGGTAGATGCCTTGCAAAACTGTGGCAATTTACTGTTGTCGGGTGGCGGCCATAATGGTGCATGTGGCGTCAGTATGAAAGAAGAAAACTTGGATAAATTCCGGCTCGCGGTAAATCGTTATTATAAAGGTTTGAATTTGAAGAACCAGGAAAAATATTTACAGAGTGCAAGCGATCTAAAAATAAAAGATTTAAGTGGAATTAATGAGGAGCTATACGAAGAGATTTGCTTGCTAGAACCGTTTGGGGATGGCAATACGGAGCCGATTTTCGAGTTTACCGGGCTAATATCAGGGAAGAGAATCTTGAAAGACAAGCATTTATCCCTAGTTTTAAGAGATGTAAACGGTAAAAGTATTAAGATGATGGCATTTTATGCGCCAGAAGAATGGAAAGAAGTGGAAAGTGGCGAAAAAGTTAAGGTGCAGTTCACGCTTTCGAAGAATGAATGGCGTCGAGAGGTCTCGATAGAAGGTAGCATATTATCCCTTGAAAGACTGGGATAGATATGATAAAATTAGCGGCAGTATGGCAATCAAAGTAACTAGAAAAGACCAGAATGAAGCCAACGAGAATATTATCCGTCGCTTCAATCGCAAGGTCCTACAGAGTGGCGTCATGGCGACTGCAAAGGAAAGCATGCGCTTCTCGAAGCCGATTTCGAAGCGTGAGCGCCGTTTGAAAGCAATTTTGCGCGACAAGCGCAAAGCTGAAAAAGCCGAACGCATGAAATTAGGTCTTAAATAGGAAATACCCCCAATAAGACGGGGTATTTTTTACGAAAAGAAAAAAGGAGAATTTATGATTATTTTATTTGGGGCAGCAGGGAGCGGAAAAAGTCTGCAAGGTCAAACGTTGGCAGATAAATATGGCTGGCGTTGGATGTCGGTAGGACAGTTATTGCGCGATTGCAACGATCCTGAAATGAATGAAATTATGAAAAAGGGGGAATTAGTGCCAGACGATTTCGTAGTGAAGATGATGCACGACGAAATGATGAAGGAAGTTGATAGCGGTCGTTTTGCAATACTAGATGGCTACCCGCGAGATGATTGGCAGGCAAAATGGATTGTAGAAAATGGCGACGAAAAATACATAGACGGCGCAATAATGATTGACGTTAATCATGACGAATTGTGGCGCCGTTTGGAAGAACGTGGTCGCGCAGATGATACGCGTGAGGCAATCGAGAAACGTTGGAATATATTTGAGCAATCAATTTATTCAATGATAGAAACATTAGGGAAGGCAGGCGTTAAGGTAGTACACGTAGACGGAGTGGGCGAAATTGACGAAATTACAGAACGTTTAGAAAAAGTTTTGCGCGATTGGGATATAATAAATGTTCAGGAAGGACAAGAAAAATAGTGGATCAGAAAAAAGTTGATGCAATGCGCGCGGGTGGCAAAATTATGGCTAAGATTTTTGATGAATTGCGCGAATATACACAGGCAGGAAAAACTGGAAAAGAAATTGATGCATGGGTGGCGAATAAAATTAAAGAATATGGCTGCGGTATAGCATATTATGAACCAGAAGTAGATTTTCCTGGATCAATTTGTATTTCAGTTAACGATGAGCTGATTCATGGCATTCCAAAAGACATTGAGCTAGAAGATGGCGATAAGGTTAGCTACGACTTGGTTATTAAGTACCAGGGTTATTATGTAGATTCTGCCTTTACGATGATTGTGGGCGGTAAGCCAACAGCAGCACAGAAGCATCTATTAAGTTTTACGGAATCGGCGCTTTATGAAGGTATTGAACAGGTAAAGCCAGGCGCAAAACTTGGTGATATTGGTTATGCGGTAGAGAAACAGCTTGAAAAAGGAAAACTCGGTGTAATTCGTAATTATGTTGGGCACGGTATTGGAAAGAGCATGCATATGCCGCCAGAAGTACCGAATTATGGAAAGCGCGGCCATGGCTACGAGTTGCAGGTAGGTGATACGATTTGTATCGAGCCGATGTCGAGTTTAGGAAAGCCAGACAACGTAGTCGTTGAAGGAGATGATGGCTGGACGGTCTGTCTAAAAGATGGTTCGTTGGGTTGCCATTTTGAGCACACAGTTCTTGTGACTGAAAACGGTTATGAAATCTTAACCCAGCTATAGAGATATGCTACAATGAGCTTATGGAAGAAAAAGCTCGCTTTGCAGTCGGTGTAGATGTTGGAACTAGCACTACCCGCGCCGTTATGGGCACGATTGGTCGTGACGGAAAAATATCAGTTGTAGGATATGGGGAAGTACCTTCAGAAGGTCTTCGCCGAGGAATTGTGAAGGAGCTAATGTCTCCTCCGCGCGTTATTGATACTTGTCTGCGCGCCGTAGAGGGGATGAGTGGCATCGATGTGAATGATGCGACAGTGAACATTAATGGTTCTCATATTGGTAGCACAAAGGTAGACGGAATGATTGCCGTTGGTGTAGCTGACCATGAGATTAACAATGAGGATATTGACCGGATTTCAGATGCTGCAATTGCAGGGAAAATACCGGCAAACCGCGAGATTCTTTCTTTAGTTCCATATGAATATGTTTTAGATGGCCAAGGTGGCATTAGGGAGCCGTTTGGCATGCATGGTGCGCGTTTAGAGCTTCGCGCAAATGTGATTTCAGCTTTAGCTCCAGATTGTGAAAATATTCGTAAAGCTTGTGATGCAGGTAATCTGCGCGTGCGTGCACTCGAACCATCAGCAATAGCTGCAGCAAGAGCTGTAATTACGAATGCACAGAAAGAGAACGGTGTAGGTCTACTTGATATGGGTAGCTCGACTACCGGTCTTGCCATATACGATGAAGGTGAGCTTCAGTTTACCGGAGTAGTTCCGATTGGTAGCAATGACATCACTAATGATTTAGCAACAGTTTTAAAGACGGTGCCAGAAATAGCAGAAGAAATAAAACTTCGTTTTGCTTCGGCCAAATTTGGCAGTACGGATAAAGATATCGTGATCAAGCGTGGCCGTGATGAATATCGCTTTGAACGAAAAGAAGTTGATGAGGTAGTTGAGGCGCGTCTAGAAGAAATCTTTGAAGGTGTTCGCAAGCTATTGAAACATGCCGGTTATGATAAGCGCCTACCAGAGGGATTAGTACTGGTTGGTGGTGGCTCTAAGCTACGCGATATTGAGGTATACGCACGTGAACAGATAGAACTTGCCGTACGCCTTGGCAAGCCAGAAGAGATACTTGGTGTGAGTGAAGAGATAATGAAGCCAGAATATGCGACGGCGATTGGTCTAATGTATGCTGATGCGGAAATTCAAGATAGTGACAGCGTACGCGGCTTTGGTGATGGTTTATCTGGCGGCAAGAAGGTGAAAAAACAAAAAGGTGATGGCTTCTTCTCTAGGTTATTTAAGAAGTTTAAATAGAGAAAAAGCGAAATATAGCAAAAAAATTGTTCAGATGTTATTATAAGATAAGAATTGAAGAAAAGTGAGGAGTTAATACATGCCTGAAGTCAAGCCAAGTGAGGTGGAAAGTACAGCTAGTATTAAAGTTATCGGCGTTGGCGGCGCGGGCGGTTCTGCTGTTAACCGTATGCGCGACGCTGGATTGAGTGGCGTTGAGTTCATAGCGATGAATACGGATGCGCAGGCTCTACATAATTCAAAAGCCGACATTAAGGTTCATCTAGGCCACGAAACTACAAACGGTTTGGGTGCTGGTGCTGATCCTACGATTGGTGAAAAAGCTGCCGAAGAAAGCCGTGAAGATATTAGGAATGCTTTGACTGGTGCCGATATGGCATTTATTACCTTCGGTGCTGGTGGTGGTACTGGTTCTGGCGCAGGTTATATCGTAGCAGAGGAAGCTCGCAAGCAAGATATTCTTGCGGTTGGCGTCGTAACGAAGCCTTTCTCATTTGAAGGTTCAAAGCGCAAGGCGAATGCAGATTGGGCAATTGAGCGTTTAGCACGCAATGTCGATGCTCTTATTACAATTCCAAATGATCGCCTTCTTCAGACTATTGATCAACGTACTCCAATTCTTGAAACCTTTAAGATTGCCGACGAAGTACTTCGCCAAGGTGTTCAAGGTATTTCAGAATTAATCACAGAACATTCATTGATTAACTTGGACTTTGCCGACGTAAAGGCCATTATGAAGGACGCCGGTTCAGCATTGATGGGTATCGGTCGTGCTTCTGGCGAGAATCGTGCAAGCATTGCTGCTCAGCAAGCAATTGAATCTCCACTGATTGAGGTATCAATTGATGGTGCACGTGGCGTACTCTTCTCAATTGCCGGTGGCTATGATGTCACGATGGATGAGATGCGTGAAGCAGCAGAGCTCATCACCTCAAGCGTCAGCCCAGATGCAAATATCATTTGGGGTGCTTCTGTACGTCCAGAGCTTGAAGACGAGATTATTGTTACGGTTGTGGCAACCGGCTTTGACTCCGAATACTACCGCGACGATCCACGCGCGCAAGAATACGGCCAGAATGGTTTAGATAAAAGCGCTTCCAGCGAGGAAGCTACTGAACCAAGCCAAGAGATGGCTGACCCAGTAAAAAATGCCGAAAAGAAAGCCGAAAAACTTGAGTCTGAAGCTCAAAGCTCCGACTTCGCTGAAGCTACGACCGTAAATATGTGGGACAATATTCGTACCGATAATGGTGGCAGCGATGACGATAGTGATATTCCAGCAATCTTGAGGCGTCGCAAGAAGAACAAAGATTAGGAGGACTTTCATGAGCCATTTGAAGATTGGCGAGAGTAAAGTCATTGAGAGTCGTGAATCCCAAGATGGGACTATGATTCGTCGTCGTCGAGTTTCTTTGGACGGGAAGCATAGGTTTACTACCTATGAGCGTATTGAGCGCCCAGGTATGATGGTACGCAAGCGAAGCGGCTCGAGGGAGGCTTTTGATCGTGACAAATTAGCAAAGGCGATTCGCAACAGTGTTGGAAAATACTTTAATAGCGACCTTGATGTCCAGAATATTGTTGACCGCGTTGAGGAGCTGATTTACGAGAAGGGGAAGGACGAGATTCCGTCCAGCGTGATTGGTGAAACGATTTTAGAAGTATTATCGGAAACTAATGAAATGGCCTATGTACGTTTCGCGAGCGTATTTAAAGAGTTTAAGTCGCTTGATGATTTGGAACGAAGCATAGCCGAACAGCGCGAGCGGATGGCAAAGCGCAAAGAAAAGGAGAAATAAGAAATGAGGGTGGCAGTTGTTTGGCGCGATGAATCTGACTATGCGCGCTCAATCATAGAGTGGTTGCACGATTGTGAGCGTCGAGTTGGTACGGCGCCAGAAAGCTTGTCTCCGGACGAACCAGAAGGGGAGAGCTTGTGTAAGGCTTATGATATCGTAGAGTATCCGACAATCGTTGCTTTAGACGATCAGGGTAAACTATTGCAAATGTGGCGTGGTCGCGATTTGCCGCGCATTGACGATGTTTCATATTATTTAATGGAACGATAAACAATTTAGAAAAATAGGAAAAAATATCTTGCATAAACGCGAGATATTTTTTGTTTCTGAATAAATATGATATAATGCAAGCATAAAGCGTTTGAGCAGCTATCAACTGCGAGCTGGTGGAAGAACGACGTAGCTAGTGCGAGAAGTTAGGTCAAGTAGAACCACCCGTGAATCTGCGAAAAAGATCAATCAAGTGTCAGGTATTCTGGAAATTGGATGGTACCGCTCTGAGGAGTTCCAATGAAAATTGGAATTTTTTTATACAAAATAAAGGAGCGTGTAACATGAAATATAAATATGGTGAACGACGCCGGGCAAGTGAATACGAAAAAGCCTTAGTTGAATATTGGAAGAAAAACAAGACGTTCGAAAAGTCGGTCGAAAATCGTTCGGCTGATGATTCTTATGTGTTTTATGATGGCCCGCCATTTATTACAGGCAACCCACATCACGGGACTTTGTTGTCGTCGATTGTTAAGGACGCAGTACCACGTTTTTGGACTATGCGCGGTAAGCGCGTTGAGCGCCGTTGGGGTTGGGATTGTCATGGTTTACCAGCAGAAAACTTCGTAGAGAAACAACTTGGAATTACAGACAGGCGCGAGATAGGCACGAAGTGGCCGCTAGAAACTTATATTACAAAAGCGCGCGAATCGATGGTGGCAAATTCTGAGACCTGGGAGTCGACGATTGATCGCATTGGTCGTTGGGTAGACTTTAAGGGTGCTTATCGTACGATGAATAAAGACTTCATGGAGTCGGTTTGGTGGGCTTTCAAAACTCTTTACGAAAAAGGGAAGATTTACGAAGGCGAGAAGGTGTTGATGTATGATACGAAATTTGCAACACCGGTTTCTAAAGCTGAAGTCACGATGGATAACGATGCATACCAGACGGTAACTGATCCTTCTGCTTATGTAAAGTTTAAGCTCGCTGATCGTGATGAGTATATTTTAGCTTGGACGACTACGCCGTGGACCCTGCCAGGTAATATGGCTTTGGCAGTGTCGGAAACGCTCAAATACGGCGTCTATGACGTTGATGGCGACAAAATGATTATCGCTACGGAGTTGGCGAAAAAATTGCTTAGAGAGGACGCTAAGGCCGTAAAAGAGTATTCTGGCAAAGACTTGGATGGTCTAAAATATCAGCCGCTTTTTGAGATGGATGATGAAATTGGTCGTGATGAGCACGCACATAAGATTCATTTGGCTGATTTTGTTAGCGCTGAAGATGGTACGGGTATCGTACATATTGCGCCAGCCTACGGTGAGGACGACTACGCATTAGGCAAACGCGATAAGGTACCGGTACGTCATACGATTGACGATAATGGTTACTACTATCCGGAATGGGCCGAAAAGCTACACGAAATTGGCGTGCGTGATACGGATGAAAACGGTATCGAAGTCTGGGCGGGCAATAAGTTTATTGCGAAGTGTCTAGAGGAAAAAGGTGTCATCTGGAAAATAGAGTATGTAAAGCATGAATATCCGTTTAATCCGCGCAGCAAGCAACGCATTATGTATCGTGCGTTCCCAAGCTGGTTCTTCGACATTGAAGGAAGTAAAACGTTGATGCTTGAGAAGAACGAAGATATCAACTGGTTCCCGGCACACTTGAAACATGGTCGTTTTGCGAAAAACATTGAGCAGGCACCGGATTGGAACTTGAGTCGCGATCGTTTCTGGGCAACAGCAATGCCGGTTTGGAAAGGTGATAAGGGTTCAATTAAGGTAGTGGGTTCTTATGATGAGCTTTATGAGCTCTCCGGGGTACGCCTAGAAGATTATCACCGTCCATGGGTAGATGAAATCGAATTCGATATTGATGGCGAACACTTTAAGCGAATTGATAAGGTTTTAGATTGTTGGTTTGAATCTGGTTCGATGCCGTTTGCACAGATGCATTATCCGTTTGAGAATAAGGAGAAGTTTGAGAAGAATTATCCAGCAGATTTTATCGTTGAATATGTTGGGCAAGTACGCGCATGGTTCTATTACGTACATGTGGTAAATACGGCTCTATTTGGTGAGTGCGCATATAAGAATGTTATTACTACTGGTACTTTGGCTGGTAATGATGGTCGCAAGATGAGTAAGTCGCTCGGCAACTATACAGATCCGAATGAGCTGATGGATAAGTTCTCAGCCGATGCTTTGCGTTTCCAATTGCTATCTAGCCCAGTGTTGGCAGGTGAAGATTTTGCTTTGATTGATAAGGATGTTTCGGATACAGCAAGAAAGCTTACAATGATCTGGAATGTTTACGACTTCTTTACGATGTATGCCAGCGTGGATGGTTGGGAATATAAAGGTGATAAGCTAGAAGCGCCGAGTAAATTAGAGAACGAGTTAGATAAGTGGATTGTAAGCCGCGTGTTCCAGCTACGCAATGAAATTACGGAGAATATGGAGGTTTACAACATACCGGCAGCATTAGCTGGAGTATTACCGTTTATTGATGATATGTCGAACTGGTTTGTACGCAGAAGCCGTCGTCGTTTCTGGAAGTCCGAGTCTACTAGCGATAAGAATGAGGCATACGAAACTTTGCATTTTGTCTTAAGCTATACGGCCTTGATTTTGGCACCGTTCGTACCGTTCTTATCTGAAGAACTTTGGCATAATATGATGGGTGGCGAAAGCGTACATCTATTAGATTGGCCGGAGGCAGGCAAGATAGACGAAGAAGTAATCGAAAAGATGGCACATTGTCGTACGATTATTACGGATGGCCTAGCGTTGCGCATGGCACGCGATGATGGATTTGGCCAGATTAAAGTACGTCAACCTCTTGCCGAATTAACTTACGGTGGCGATAAGCTAGAAGAATTCTATGAAAATATTATTGCAGAAGAAGTAAATGTCAAAAAAGTTTCTTGCGGCAAGGAATTGAAGCTCAATAAGGAATTGACTGATGAGCTGCGCGAAGAAGGCTTTGTGCGCGAATTGATTCGCTTTGTACAGGCAGCACGCAAGAAAGCTGGACTTAACGTCGATGATCGCATTAAGCTGTCAGTATCAGTCGATGTGCCAAAACAACACTTAGATATGTTAAAGAATGAAGTTCTGGCAGTGAAATTCTCCAAGGATGATAACTATTCATATGACGAAATAGTCAAGGTCGACGGCAAGAATGTAACAATCTCGCTCGAGAAAGCCTAGGAAGTACCAAAAGGCGCCTCTCTCACTGTAATAACCGTTCGAGGAGGTGCCTTTTTGATGTTCTTGAGTTTGTATGACTGTTTGGGTGGGTGGATTTTGTTGGTTTTTATGCATAATTTGCATAATTATAGGCGCTAATAGCAGGGCGGTGATAATATTTTTGAGAATTTTCAATAGCATTTTTACCACTGTTATATTTGACAAAATAACAATAAAAAAGCATAAGTATGCTTGACAAAAAAGCATAAGTGTGATAGCATTAGGACAGTTGGAACGAAAAAGCCAACACAAAAACGAAAAATCAAATTCCAAATCGGGTACTAAAGGAAGGAGACGAGTAGAGAAAAAAGAAAGGTAAAAATAAAAATAAACATGAGTAATGAAAAATTAAGTTCGTCTGTATATCAGATACAAAGTAATGAAGTAGAAAATATAGAGACAGAACAGGAAGAGGACCTATATAACCTCGATTATGAAGATGGGATCGATGAGCTTGTTACTAAACCGAAACCACGTGAGTATAGTGAGAGCGCGTTAGATCGCATCAAAAATAGCGCCATTGGGCATAGAGCTGTACTAACAGCTGAAGCTATAAATGAATTATCTTAATAGATAAAGAAGAATCGAAATAATACATAGGAGATTGCCTATAAGATAAAGACAAAAATAACAAAAAAGTAAGATAAGGAGAGAAGAGACCGAGCACTAGCCATCGGTCTCTTTTTTGTGGCGTGGTAGTACTTGACAAATAGAAAAAGCTAGTGGTAAAATGACCTCAAAATAGGTCAAAAATAAAAACAGTAACAGTTAAGGAAAAACAAAAAATGAACAAAGAAAGGTTAAGCAGTAGCGAGTCGAACGGCGAGAGTGCGATTTCGCTTATAGATAGAAGTACAAACTTGGCTGCTGAAATGGGCGGATTGAGTCAAAATGACTTTTTAGATGTTTGCAAAAAAACTATTCCTGATTTTCATTTCTTTAAGCTAATTAATGGTGAATATTCTGAAGAAGAGGTTGGTCAGATTGAGACGGCCGTAGAGGACCGGAAGACGAAACAGTCGATGTTGCCTCCTTCTAATAGGGGCGGTGCTGAGGCGGGGCCGGCAGAAAAGTCTGGATCGGCCGAGACGGCAGCTCCAGCTGAAACGGCGGGGGTTGAGGCGGCTCCAGCCAGACCTCATACTGTTACTGCAGAGGTAGGTGGAACGAATGGGGAAAATTCTGACGAAAAATATAGAAAGGCATTAGACGCTGCTCTTGCTGCAGAAGCCGCTAGAAACAAAGAAGAAGACGAAGAACGAAGAAGCAAAAACAAAAAAGTTGGGGCGGTAGCCTTGCTTGTTGCTGGTGCGCTTGCTGCCGGAGGATTGGCTGGAGGAGCGATTGTTCATAATGTAGAAAATCAAAATGTCGATAAGGCTCCAGTCGAAAGCACTCAAGAAGACGAGGCTGATCAGGCAGTGGAAGATGAGGAAACGGCAGAATCAGCAGAAGGACTTCAGATTAGAGAAGACTATCGTGGTGGTTACGAAGATGAAGACGGTAATCATGTACACGGCTATGCGGATGAGACTGGTAAACACACGAATCCGAATAAGATCGGTCGCACTGGCGAAGTTGCGCCATATAACTATGATGAAGCATTTACCTATGAATCCCATGACCAGTTTATAGATCATTTAGATGAGGATGCGCATCGTCAAATGGTATTGTTTGCTGGGCGCTATAGCATGCTTGATGATTCCGTGAAGCCGGAAAAAGCACGAGGCTTGGACGATACGCAGCTTGTTGAATTAATGAGGAGTGATCCAGCGGCGCATCAGGAAATTGTAGATAGTTTCTCGGCATTATTACATGCAGAGACGACTCAATCAGGCGCAACTCAGGTTACCGGCGACTTTACGAATAAGTTCGTTGAACCGACCGTTGAAGATGGCGTAATGCTTGGTGATAGAAATCTAGAGAATAGACACTGCATAACGCATGAGGATGGTAGTGATGTAGTTTACCTTACCTACGCATTGCCAGGTGGTGGAACAGATACGGTTTACTTCCGCATGGCTTGTGGTTTGCAGCCAATCGCAGAAACAGGTACGCCGCAATCAGATAGAATTATTGAGCATACTCCAGAAATGCCAACGCCTGATCCGGAGAAGCCAACACCGGATAAGCCGACGCCAGAAGATGAAGATGAACCGGGCGGTGGCGATGAAGAGTTGAAGGAAAAGACTCCGTTTACTGAAGATCAAGTCTTTAATAGAGGTGACGAGGCTGCTCACGGGAAAGAAGAAGGCGACGATCAGCGGGCTATTAGAGAAGAAACGAAGACTCCGGAGCCTGAAGTCCAGCAACAGAATCCGGTAGAACAAGAGAGACAGGAAGCTGCACCAGTTAGCGAACCTGCGCAAGAGGCTGTTCAGCAAACTACCTCGCATGCGGCCGATCCTTCTCCTGCAGAGACTCAAGCAAGACAGACGCAAGATCAAGCAGACAGCTCTGGACATGACGCAAATCAGGCAAGCCAAAAGAAAACTAGTACTGAGAATGCCGCAGACAGGCAAGATGCTGCAAGCCAAATAAGTGAAGGCACTAGTTCAGAAGATCTGGACTTCTAGGATAAAATGGAATAGTTAGTAAAAAAGGAGCAAACATGCAAAAACAAAAAAATATTAACTTTAAACGGAGATTGGTAGTTGCGGGTCTATCCGCTCTAGCATTGGCATTGATAGTTCCTGCTGCATCTACATCTGCGTGGGGCCCGGATCGTCCGACCTACACAATGAAGAAACCGGCAGACCATGCGACTTTCAACTCTATTACCGACAATAATGTGTTCGGCGACGAACGCAACTTCGTAATTGTAACTGAGGTTGGCGGAACTGGGAAATATGTGAACGAGTTAAAGGTCACTCCTGGTAAGACTTACGAAGTTTATATCTTCTATCACAATAATGCCGCTTCGAATACGAATGCAAGCGGAAAGGGCATCGCATCTAATGTAACCGTACGTAGTACCTATCCGTCAAAGATTAATTCTTCGACTAAAGGCACTATTACTGGTACGATTACGGCAGAAAACGCCTCTCCGAAATCCGTATGGGATGAAGCATATTTGACCACTGATTCGAAATCGGATATCGAATTTAAATATGTTAACGCTTCGGCTAAGATTTATAACCAGGGTAAGTTAAATGGTACTGTTCTTAGTACTGAATTATTCACAACTGGCGATGTGATTGGTTTTAATAAGCTAAGCGGTATCATCCCAGGTTGTAGTGAATACTCTGGTCATATCGTTTATCGTATTCGTGCCGTACAGGCAAGCTCGACCGTATCGAAAACGGCCTCTCTTGACGGTACGAACTTCTTTAGCAGCGTAACTGCTAAACCAGGTGATACGATTACTTACAAAGTAACCTTTAAGAATACTGGTTCAAAAGATCTTACTAACGTAACCTTCCGCGATAAACTTCCTACCGGTGTAACGCTTGTTCCTGGTAGCGTAAAGCTTTACGATGACGGTTCGAAAAAGACGATGACTCTTTCGGATGCAGTTGTCGCTAACGGCGTAAATACTGGTTTGTTTGGTGAAGGCGTGACCGGTACTTTAACTTATAAGGTTAAGGTGAACGACGATATCGTTAAGAATGGTAGTTGTGGTACGAATTCCTTTAAGAACACAATTAATGCTACGACTGACCAAACTGGTACGGCTACTTCAACGGCAACCATCAAAGTTGAAAAGACTTGCGATGAACCAGATCCATGTAAGAATGATGATGGTACTGTAAAGCCTGAATGTTGCGATAAGCCAGAATATAAAGACGAGCCAGCTTGTAAACCAAGTGAAGAAGATCCATGTAAGAACGAAGATGGTTCCTTCAACACTGAATGTTGCGACAAGCCAGAATATAAAGACCAAAAAGAATGTAAGGAAGAACCAACTCCAGTTCCTGTACTTCCTGACACTGGTCCTGGTGAAATTGCATTAGCGGTTGTAGCTGCGGTCTGTGTAATTACAGGTGTGAGCTACTGGTATCGTAGCCAAAAAGAAGTTGCCGAGATTCAAAAAGGAATCAAAGGCGACCATAAGAAATAAAGATTGTTAAGCTCCTTTTAAAACAATTCTTGTAAATAGACGCTGGTCGGGTATCCCAGCGTCTATTTTTGTGCTTAGGCTTGAAATATGAGGTGTTTTTTGCTATAATTTGGCGAGTAATAAAGGAATTTTATGAAAAAAGCAGTCATAAAGGTCGGTGGCAAACAGTACATTGTCGCTGAAAAAGAGACCCTCCGTGTGGACCTCCTCCCGGAAGGAACTAAAGATCTCGCTTTGGATGCTTTGCTCGTAATTGACGGCGATAAAACCACTGTTGGTGATCCAACCGTTAAAGGAGTAAAGGTTAAGGCGAAGGTCGTAGAAGCAAAGGTAGCTGGCGACAAAGTTCGCGTTATCCGTTACCACTCCAAGAAGCGTGTCCATACTGAAACTGGTCATCGCCAAAAATATTCAATGATCGAAATCGAAAGCATTGGAAAATAATAAAAATCTCCCATAAACGGGAGATTTTTTGATGCGCTTATGCTATCATTGATATTAGTATGAGTGTGGTAATTGGAATAATTATTGGGATATTAATGTTGATGTTCCTCGTGACTGCGCACGAGTTTGGTCATTTTATTGCAGCACGCAGAAACGGGGTAGAAGTTGAAGAATTTGGCATCTGCTTTCCGCCTAGAGCAGTAGCTTGGCGCAAGGTAGGCGGTAAATGGCGCCGCTTAAAGAAAAGTGAATGGAAGAATCCACCAGGAAAAGGAACGGTTATTTCATTGAACTTATTGCCGATCGGTGGCTTCTGTCAGATGAAGGGCGAAAGCGATGCTGATACGGAAAAAGGAAGTTTTGGTGCGGCTGGTTTTTGGCAGAAAACCAAGATCCTGTTCGCTGGTGTTGCGATGAACTGGTTAGTAGCAATTGTAATTTTGACCGTTTTAGCATGGGTTGGCATGCCGCATTTCATAGAAGGTCAGTTTAAGATGGAGGGCGATACTAAAACGGTAGTCGACACTCCAGTATCAATCGGAGAAGTAATCAACAATAGTCCGGCTGATAAGGGCGGCCTAAAGAAAGGGGATATCGTCAAACAATTGCGTGCTCCTGGCGAAAATAATATAGAAACGATAGATGTCTTGTCGACAGAAGATCTGTTAAGCTTTAACAAGCGACATGCGGGCGAGTATGTCTATATATCTTACGAGCGCAATAATGAACAGATGATGTCTGAGATTAAATTAAACGACGCAAATGAAGAATATCAGCTAGGAGCAAGTATTTCTGGTAGCGCTAAGTATGTCAGTTCTTGGAGCGCACCGATTGTCGGTGTGGCTACAACGGCGCAAATAACAGGCGAAACATTTAAGGGTGTTGGCATGCTTCTTTATAATTTATGCAGCGGCATAATCCAACAAGTTAATCCAAACCAAGAAGTACGCGAAAGTGGGGCAGCGGCAATTAAGAGCGCCGGCGACTCGGTGAGTGGGCCGGTTGGTATTGTGGGAATATTATTCCCGGCTTTTGCGGCAAGTGGTCTTAGTAATTTAGCCTTTCTAGTGGCCCTAATTTCGATTTCCTTGGCCTGTATGAATGTTTTACCGATTCCGGCCCTTGATGGCGGCAGATGGCTTCTTATCGCGATTTACCGCGCTCGTAAAAAGAAACTTACGAAGGCAACGGAAGAGAAGATCGTCGGAAGGGCGTTTATGGTGATTCTAGCTTTGGCGGCAATCGTAACGATTATTGACATTATGAGGTTATTCTAATGAAGAAAGAATTAGACAAAAGAATAAAGAAAATCCGCCAACGCGCTAAGAAAGACAAGAAGTACAAAAAGCAAATGACATTCTTGTGGGCTGCTATATTGACGCTCTGGACTGGCTTAGTGTTCTTCGTAGCCGAATTGACTGTATTTTGGATAGCGCAACAGCTTATTGACTACTTTAACTGGAGTGTAGATTTGAATGTGGCGCAAGCAGTCTGTATGGTTATTTCTTACATTATTGCCTTAGCAGCCCTGATTCTTGTTCCGAAAAAGTTGTTTGATATGAAAATAACCCGCGACAGCCTTGGGCTGCACGGTCTTCCGACTTGGACAGATGTTTTACTTGGGCCGGTAGGTTATATAGTATCTATGATTGCTAC
This sequence comes from uncultured Candidatus Saccharibacteria bacterium, assembly GCA_946537195.1. Classification (GTDB taxonomy): domain Bacteria; phylum Patescibacteriota; class Saccharimonadia; order Saccharimonadales; family Saccharimonadaceae; genus UBA2834. Next base: position 15,421 of record CAMNFE010000014.1, read on the forward strand.
GGTCGCCGTGATGGCAATTGTAGTGATTGCATTTCCAGGATTTGATCTGGAACAAGCTCAGGATGTCGGTTTCAATTTTGTCGCTTCTAATCCAGATAAGATAATAATTTTTATAACCTTAGTAGTTTTGGCGCCAATTGTAGAGGAATTGATCTTTAGAGGTTTCCTGTATGGCCAATTAAGGAGCAGAATTAGTGCTTTGCCAGCTATTATAATCGTGTCTGTATTGTTTGGCGTAATGCATGGCCAATGGAATGTCGGTATAGTAGTGGGCATTATGAGTGTATTTATGTGTATCGCTAGGGAATTAACCGGTACAATCTATGCTGGTATTTTCCTACATATGATTCGTAATGGTATTTCTTGCTATTTGCTTTTCATGGGCCCGATGACTGGAGCAAGTGTTGGAGCAGTGATTCCAATGCTGTTGCCATTCTTGGTATAATATAGGCAATATGCCGGAGCTTCCTGAAGTTGAAACAATTAGGCGTGGGCTTGATAAATTTATTTTGCATAAACGAATAAATAATGTAACTATTTTGTGCGAGAAGAGTTTTCGCGGGGAAAAGAAGTGGGTCGTTGGCCAGGAAATTAAGAAGATAGACCGCAAAGGCAAGGCTTTATTAATTAATTTATCCAATAATATGTGGATGATGGTTCATTTGCGTATGACTGGTCAAATGATTTTTGAGGGTGGCGAAAAATTTGCGGCTGGGCATCCGGATGGTGGCTTCACGGAAAAAATGCCTGGACGTCATACACGGGTTTATTTTGATTTCGATGACGGTACGCATTTGTATTTTAACGATCAGCGGAAATTTGGTTTCATAGCCGTGATGGATGAATTAGGATTACAGGAAGATAAGTTTTTAAGTAAATTAGCACCGGAACCATGGGATATGAAGAAAGCTGACTTTTGGGCGATGCTGCAGAGGCATAAAGCATCTCCTGTGAAAGCGGCAATTCTTGACCAGAGTAATATTGCCGGGGTAGGAAATATATACGCCGACGAAGGTTGTTATTATGCAAAAATTCTTCCTTGGCGAAAGTGTGGCAGCCTTACGCATAAAGAGGCAGACTTATTACTGGAAGGCTTATGTAAAGTCATGCAGGCATCAATCGATAGTGGTGGCTCAACGATGAAAGATTATGTACGTGCGGATGGAACAAAGGGGAGTTATCTTGAGAAGTTTGCACAGGTGTTCCGACGCGAGGGATTGGAATGCGCACGTTGTGGTGGGATTATAGAAAAAACGCGTACGGCCGGACGTGGAACACATTATTGTAAGGGGTGCCAAAAATGATAAAAGTGTTTTACGGTAATGATCGTCAAAAGACTCAGGCAGCTGTCGATAAAATTCTCGGCAAAGATTACGAGGTAATAGAGGGCGAGAGTATAAGCCGCGACGACATGGCCTCAATCTTTTACGGTACGTCACTGTTTGGTGATTCTCGAAAAATCCTTTTAAAGAATCTAAATGAAAATAAAGAGTGTTGGGAGATGTTGCCGAATTATCTTGATACGACACATGATGTTGTAGTGTGGGCTTCGGCTTTAGATAAGCGATCGGTTGTTTATAAGGCTTTGGCAAAGAAGGGGGCCAACATTGAAATAAAAGAATTCACTTTACCGGTAAAAGTTGATAAGTTTTTGGCGTTTAATATTGCCGACGAAGCTTTTGCAGGAAGAGGGGCGAAAGCCGTGAAGATGTGTGAGCAGATAGAGACGACGGACGATCCTTATATGATGATGGGGGCGATTATTTCGCAAGTATCAAAAAAGTTAGAAATGCGAAATAAAAAAGCGATGCGAGCGATAAAGATATTAGCGAAAGCTGATATGGACATGAAAAGTACCGCGGTGGATGGGTGGAAGATAATTAAAATCGCGTTGCTCGAAATAGGGCAATTGAAATAAAAAATATCTCCGACCTACTCGGAGATATTTAATAATTGCTATATTAAGCAGCGTGTACTTCGACGCGAGTGCGTGGCACGCTCTTACCAGAGAAGTGATTCTTCTTGGTTTTTACGAAAACAACTTTACCATCGATGGCTGCATGAATGGTGAAATTGCGGCTCATGAAGGTGCCAGGACCGGCAATCTTCGTAGCGCCAGTTTGACGGACGAGAACTTCGCCAGTCTTAACCTGTTGGCCACCGAAACGCTTGACGCCAAGTCGTTGGCCGGCATTGTTGTGTAGGTTTTTGCTGGTACCGCCAGCTTTGACATGTGACATACTACTTTTTCCTTAATACTATTATTTGACGCGCAACGATTTGGTCCTCTCTATAATATAAGAGGTCATCGTAAGACGCATAACGATACTTTATGGCATTATACCCCAGCTTGTCGATTTCGTCAAGGATATTCACCCCTGAATAAGAGCCGTCTGGGCGTTTCCAGGCAGGAATAGCTAAAGCAAGTTGGGCGCCAGATGGAATCTGTTTAGCGATATTCTTTAGGAAAGCGGTCAAAAGCTCTTTAGCGTCTTGCTGAAGCTGTTTAAGCTTGATGTCGGCAGGTGGGCTAGAAAGAGGGTGGCCAAGATAAATCTCTGAGGCAATGAAGCTAGGAGTTGCTGCTTTCCAGCTATGATTAGTAGCGTCGCCTTCTTCAAGATAAAGATTTGGAGCGCTGTTTTTTTGCAGACGTGGCGTGCGATTAGTAATCCAATCGAGATTCTTTTGAGAATATTGGATCATTTTTTCGGAAATGTCCGTACCGTAAGCAGAGTATCCCATTAAAACTGATTCTTGAAGAATAACGCCTGTGCCGCAGAATGGATCGAGTATTGTGCCAGATTTTGCACCCTCGCTAGCGAGATTAATTAAGATTTGGGCAAGTTTTGGCGGGAGCATACCAACAAAAGCGTCGCGGGCAGGGCGGGCCTGATCGCGCTTGGCGTAGGCGGTGATATTTTGAGTACCAACAGAGATACCGGTGTGTTTGCCGTATTTAACAATTTCGATATGATTAGTTTTCTCGCCAAGTTGATTGTGATGTGAGGCGGCCGAAGTGAGAATAGGGGATTTGCCATTTGGCACAAGTCGAACGTTACGGCCATGACGACGAAGCATATTCTTGTATTTAAGAGCTAATTCCCAGGTTTTGCGCGGATTGGCGTGATCAGAATAATCAGAAATACCTAGTGTAATTTTGCCGGCTGGGAGATTAGAAAGATAATCTTGAATCGGTTCATCGATAATCTGAGCGGCTTTAATTGTGCCACCAAGACGATCGAGCGGAATTGAATGAGCGGTTACTAAGGCAAGCTGCGACGAGAGCTGTTTTACCTTGCTACTAGAAAAAATTGCCTCGAGCTCAGCGAGGGATATTTTTGGTTCACGTCCTAGTACCAAAAGGAAAGTCATTGTGCTAATATTGTAGCATATGTTTAAGAAAATCCTAAGTGTAGTGACACTACTTTTGGTGGCGCTAATAGCTTATAACGCGTTCAGTAAGGAAGTACTGATTGACGGCCAGACGATGACTATGCTTCAGGCGACATGGTATTCGCTGAAGAGCATTAATATTTGGATACTTTTACTAATTATTCCGGAACAGATCTTGATGTATTATGCGGCGGGGCAGATTTATTTCGCCTTCTTAACTCAGCGCAAGGGTTTTAAGATTACTCAAGCAAAGTTGACGCGTATTTCGCTCGAAATTAACTTTGTTAACCATGCTTTACCGTCTGGCGGTACTAGTGGTTTAGCTTATCTGATTTGGCGCTTGAAAGATTTTAATATTTCGGCGGGACAAATTAGCTTTATTCATATTCTGCGTTATGGTATCTGTGCAATCGGTAATGCTTTGCAAACAATTTTTGCGATTATCTTTGTGCTGGTGACTGGTTGCGTTTTGGCAGGGGGAATGTGGGCGGTTTGGCTTTCGGCATTCATTGCATTTGGAATTATCGGTTTAATTATTTTAGCGTGGTTGATTGTACGTAAGCAGAAAAATATCGATTGGTTGGCCGATGTATCTTCGCGCTTTATTAATAAAATCGTGCGCAAGGTTACACGTGGTAAAAAACGTAAGTTCTTGAAAGAGGACAGTGTTACCAAATTCTTTAATGATTTACGTGAAGATTATTTGA
>CAMNFE010000015.1 GCA_946537195.1 uncultured Candidatus Saccharibacteria bacterium
ACTTCTTCGCATTCAGATTATAGCCGCTATTTTCGATACTCTAAGCTACGTCTTAATCAAAAGTATTAACGTTGAGAAAAGTTACGAATCGAAAAAAATGATCGAATTCATTAAACGACGCTTACGTATTTATATCAACAACAAACACAAACAAGGATTCAATATTCATGGCGTACTTTGTGTTGGTATATCAGATTTTGAAAAAGATTTCCTAAAAGAAACTGATTTTAGATGGGTTAAAGATTATCGCGACGGAGAAAAGTTGTACGAATTAGACGCTTTGGATGTTAAAGCTTTTATAAGATCTTCTTAAGATATCTACCGGTTTCGGATTTAGCGTTACGCGCTACGTCTTCAGGTGTGCCGGTTGCAATAACTTTGCCACCGCCTTGACCACCTTCAGGGCCCATATCAATAATCCAGTCCGCGCTCTTAATAACATCCAAATTATGCTCAATCACTATCATCGAATTGCCACCCTCTACTAAACGACGCAAAATTCCTAACAGGCGCTTCACATCGTCGGAATGTAAACCAGTAGTTGGCTCATCAAGAATATAAAGCGTCTTGCCAGTTGAACGACGACCAAGCTCGGTTGCGAGCTTAACGCGCTGCGCTTCGCCACCAGAGAAAGTTGTGGCAGGCTGACCTAATCTAATATAACCAAGACCAACTTCTTGTAAAGTTTTCAGCTTGTTTGCGATTAGAGGAAGGTTCTTGAAGAATTCTACCGCCTCATCAACAGTCATTTCCAAAACGTCTGCGATTGTTTTGCCTTTAAATTTCACTTCCAAAGCTTCACGATTGTAGCGCTTACCGTGGCATACATCACAAGTTACAAAGACATCTGGCAAGAAATGCATTTCAATCTTGATCACGCCGTCACCCTGACAATTTTCGCAACGACCACCTTTCACATTGAAAGAGAAGCGACCAGCTTTATAACCACGCACCTGCGCCTCTGGCTGTTCAGCAAATAATTCGCGAATATTATTAAAGATTCCAGTATAAGTTGCTACATTTGAGCGCGGCGTACGACCAATCGGAGACTGATCAATTACGATGACTTTGTTAAGATATTCAATACCTTCAATTCTGTCGTGTGCACCCGGCACCGTTTGTGCGCGGTTAAGGCGCGCCAAAAGCTCATTTGCTAGAATCTCATTTACGAGCGTAGATTTACCAGAACCAGACACGCCTGAAACTACAGTCATGACGCCGAGTGGGAATTTAACGTCAATATTCTTTAAGTTGTTTTCGTGTGCACCAAATACTTCTAGATATTTTCCGGAAGGTTTACGACGCTTTTTTGGTGTTTCAATTTTTGCTCTACCGCTAAGATATTTGCCAGTAATAGAATCTGGATCTTTTGCAACTTCTGCCGGAGTCCCAGCCGAAACAACTTTACCACCATGCACGCCGGCACCAGGACCAATATCAATTAAATAATCTGCCTGTTCAATTGTCTCCGTATCGTGTTCCACTACAATAACGGTATTCTTTAAATCGCGTAAGTGTTTCAAAGTCGATATTAAACGATCATTATCGCGCTGATGTAGACCAATTGAAGGCTCGTCTAGTACATAAAGAACACCCTGAAGGCCAGAACCAATTTGGGTCGCCAAACGGATACGCTGCGCCTCGCCGCCGGAAAGTGTCGCAGCCGAGCGACCAAGTTCGAGATAATTCAAGCCAACATCTTTCATAAAGCCCACACGGGCCTTAATTTCTTTCAAAATCGGAGCAGCAATCAATTCTTCATTCTCAGTTAAACCTAAATCAGAATTTAGAACATCCAAAGTCTGCTCAACGTCCATCGCGCACATATCCATAATATTCAAATCATGAATTGTAATAGCTAAAACTACTGGCTTCAAACGTGCTCCATGGCAAGTTTGACACACGCGTTCGCGCATAAAGCGCTCAATGTCCTTACGTACAAAGTCAGACTCAGTCTCTCTGTAACGTTTTTCGAGATTCGAAATAACACCTTCATAAACGGCATCATATTCGTAACCATTACTGAGACGAACATGATATTTCTCATCACCAGTACCATAAAGAATTTTATGGATAGCTTCTTCCGGTAAATCACGAATTGGCGTACGTACCGAAAAACCATGACGTTCTCCAACGGCAGTTAAGCGTTTCAGCCACCAAGAATCTTGATTTATACGATTGTATGGACGAATACCGCCCTCGGCAATAGTTAAATTTGGATTTAATACTAAGCTCGGGTCAATTTCCATCCGCGTGCCAAGACCAGTACAGGTTGGACAAGCACCTTGAGGAGCATTAAAAGAAAAGAGACGTGGTTCAAGCTCTGGAATTAATTCATCTGGATGATTTGGACAAGCGTAGCGTTGGGAATAAGTAACAATCTCGGCATTAGACGTATTGATATTATTTTGACCGATTGCCGTAGAATTATCTTTTATACAAAGAATCTGCATAATACCATCGCCAAGATCCAGAGCCTGTTCAACAGCTTGCGATACACGGCTTTCTAGATCGGGCGCCATTACAAAACGGTCTACAATTATCTCAATATCGTGACGTAGATTTTTATCGAGCTCTGGCCATTCGTCGAGCGCATAAATAATGCCGTCTACGCGCGCACGCGCAAAACCTTTCGCCAAATATTGCTCGCCAATATGCGAGAAAGAACCTTTTTTCTGAGAGACAATCGGCGCTAAAACCATCAGCTTTGAAGCTACCGGCCACGCCATTACTTGGTCAATAATATCTTGAACCGTACGGCGTGCCACCTCTGAATGACAAATCGGGCAGTGCGGAACGCCTATGCGTGCAAACAACAAACGCAAATAATCATAAATTTCCGTAACAGTCGCAACAGTCGAACGTGGGTTGCGTGAAGTAGATTTTTGATCAATCGAAATTGCCGGCGATAGGCCAGTAATCATGTCTACATCCGGCTTGTCCATTACGCCTAGGAACATACGAGCATAAGAAGACAATGACTGCACATAACGGCGCTGTCCTTCGGCATAAATCGTATCAAAGGCAAGAGAAGACTTTCCAGAACCAGAAAGACCAGTAATTACAACTAATTTGTCGCGCGGGATATCAATATCAATATTTTTGAGATTATTAGCCCGAGCGCCACGGATTTTAATCGCATCCTGATTATCATAAGAAGAATTACTCACCATCTGGTTATTATACCAAATTTTACTCAAAAAGTCAATCTGCGACTATCTAGTCTACCTCTTTGACCTAAGGACATAATTGTAGCATAATAATGGTATATGAGTTATAGCGAGGAAGACCAGAAAGATATTCTACGTAAGGTACTCCAAATCGCGATTCGCAACGCGACTTTAAGTAAAGTTGGCTTTGCGCCAGACATCTTAATCGACCCCGCTATACAACAGGCCTACGCCATGCTCGAAAAATACCAAGATCGCGAAGATTTTGATATCTGGAAAAATGGGCGCTTAGATTTGTATACAAATCAGCTAACACGTAACATGATCATTCAAAATCTCTTCGACTACGAACTTTCAGAAGAGAATTTCGAAGCCGTTAATGCACTGATTGAAGCCGAAGAAATGTTGGGCATAAAAGCTAATGATGATGACTTAATAGATTTATTTGACTATACGCCAGAAGAACTAGAACGTTTACGTATTCTTGCCAAATACCTTGGCGGCATCGATCGCGACGCCGTATTTAAAGAGTTTGCGCAGAAATATGACATCTATGAGGTATAATAAACATAAGCATGGAAAATTTAGATAGAGCAATCGAAGAAACTGTATCGCATTATGGAAATTCTGTTTTTGAACCTGAAACATTAGCGCTAATCGGAAAGGCCGCTTTGCTCGATAATATCAAGAAAAACCAAGCTGAGAATCCTGACTATAATGTTTTTACTGATCATAACCCAGGATGGATTTTACGTTCAGCAATTAATCATTTTACTAAGATATGTGAGCGTGCAGCCGAACTCTACGGCGAAGATGCAAGTAAAATTCAAAAACTTATGGAATATAACGCTCATCTTAGTTGTGGCGAAACCGACGTTGAACCGCCTTTTTCAAGCGAAGAACTCGACCGTATTGCACCAATGCTAGAGAGGTTAGAGCAAGATTATACAGATAGTCATGACGCATTTAGCGAACTAGGCGCTGGCGTCAGATTAACTGCCCGCATCTATTCTCGTATGTACCCTAACCACAGTGAAGAGGAGTATTTCAACGCCGGCATGGAAGCCCTGCATGAACTCAGTCAAAAATACCAAACCGAAGACGAAATCATGCGCCACAAGCCAGAAGCTTACATTCAAGAAAAAGTTGACCAGCTAGTATAAGCCTTAGTCGTTAAATACGCTATAATATACTTATGCAGGATACTGATTTGCGCACAAAATACCCAGAATTTATTTATGAGTCTTATCAGGTCGACCGCGACGCTGAGGGGATTCATGTTAAATATGTCTACAAATTAGGAGAACACACCTTTGAACCGACCGTTAACATCTCCGTTTCAGACATCCGCTTTTTCGATTTTAATATTCCATTTATAGAGTATCTATTCTTCAACTTCGGTATTATTAATGCAATTAACTACTATAAACTATCTTGTGCGCCAAAATTCACCATTAAAGCCGGCCCGCTCGACGATAAACAGAAAGAATTCTTCAAAAAACTCTTCTATAACGGCCTAGGCGAATTCATGTATGTCAATCAGCTCAATATCCCGTACGATGATTTTATGGAGATTGAAGCGGAGGAACCGTCAGAAGAACAACCTGACTACGAATTTGAAGATTTCCACCCAAGCGGCAACCTGATTCCTGTTGGTGGTGGCAAAGACTCCGTCGTTACACTCGAGGCGCTACAAAGCATGCACGCAGACAACTTATGTCTCCAATATAATCGCGATATCTATCCTGAAAACACCGCCGCACACAACTGTATTCGTCTAGCCAATTATTCTACGGATTATATTGCAGATTTTAACCTCACTCTCGACAAACGCATGCTCGAACTAAACAAGCAGGGCTTCTATAATGGCCATATTCCATTTTCATCCTGCCTGGCTTTCGCGGCCTATATTATGGCCTATCTAAATGGCAAAGAATATATCGTCCTATCAAACGAAGCGTCCGCAAACGAAGGCAACATTGCTGGAACGAATATCAACCACCAATATTCAAAGAGTTTTGAATTTGAGAATGATTTTCAAAATTATTGTAACGAGTATTTCACGCCTAAAATTAAGTATTTCAGCCTATTACGTTGCATTAACGAATATATTATCGTTCAAAAATTCCTCAAATTCCCACGCTACCTAGACATATTCCGTAGTTGTAATGTCGGAACAAAAGAGAACAAATGGTGCGGCCACTGCGCGAAATGTTTGTATGTTTTCATTATGCTTTATCCGTTCGTGCCGCTTGAGCATCTTATACTCATCTTCAACAACAACATGTTAAATGATCAAAGTTTGCTCGAAACATTTATTGGACTCGTTAATCCAGACACGACTAAACCATTTGAGTGCGTTGGCACGCGCGAAGAAATCAACTATTCACTCAAACTAGCCGTCGAAAACACTACTGGAACTCTTCCAGCTCTCTTGCAATACTACAAGAACAATTTCTACAACCCACAACAAGTTTATAATGTCGAAAACTACTATAATCCGCAACATAATATCCCTGAAGCGTATCTAAACATGCTGGCAAAATTATGAAACAAGAAATCGTCGACTTTTTAACCAACAAAAAAATTCTGATTCTCGGCTACGGCCGCGAGGGCAAAAGTGCGCTTAGTTTTATTCAGGCCAACCTACCGGAAGCAGATTTTGCCGTTGCGGACCAAAATGAAATCCAAATTGACGGCGTACGGACTATATGCGGCGAAAACTACCTAGAAGCTGTCCAAGATTACGATATCGTCATTAAATCTCCAGGAATTCCAACACACGATTTCGTTCCTGACGATCAACTTTTTAAAATGACATCTTTGACGGATCTATTCATTCGTTTCTGCAAAAATCCCGTCATTGGCATCACTGGCACCAAGGGCAAAAGTACTACCGCTTCGTTGACTCATCATATTCTTAAAACGGCCGGCAAAAACTCCATTTTAGTTGGTAATATTGGCATTGCATGCTTTGATGCAATCGACCAAATCAACGATGATTCAATCGTTGTATTTGAAATATCTTGCCATCAACTCGAGTTTATTACCGCAAGTCCACATATTGCCATTTTGCTCAATCTCTATGAAGAACATTTCGATCATTATAAGACTCCAGAAGATTACTTTACGGCCAAGAAAAATATTTATAAGTTCCAAGGTCCGGATGATACACTTATTTATGGCGACATTTTTGGCCACGCAAGCAGAGAAGAAATCTCACATTTGCCAATGCATAAAATCGACCTCTACCAAGATATTGATATTCCAAGAGAAAGCATTCATACCCATCTCATGGGAGACCATAATCTCCGCGATATTTATGCTGCTATTAGCGCCTGCGAAGCCGTAGGCTTAAGCCTCGACGAAATCCTCCCAACTATCGAAAGCTTCCGCGGCTTACCGCATCGTATGGAATTTGTGGGCGAATTTAAACACATTAAATTCTATAACGACTCTATCGCAACCGCCCAAGAAGCTGTCATTAGTGCAGTAAAAGCACTTGGTGGCGTCGATACGATATTACTCGGCGGCATGGATCGTGGTTTAAATTATCAAAAACTAGTCGATTTTATCCGCAATAGTTCTGTGCGCAATATTATTCTTCTGCCAGACACCCAACAAGCATTTCAACGCATTTTTAACGAAGCGCCTTTCTCGCAGAATCTTATTCCCGTAAAAGATATGCAGGAAGCCGTCGAAATGGCCTACAAATTTACGGCCGAAAATCATATCTGTCTATTATCGCCAGCCGCAGCTAGCTACAATACTTATAAAAATTTCGAAGAACGTGGCGAAGATTTTATAGCCAAAGTTAAGGAATACGGCGACTAATATGCTCGAGGATAAACTAAGAGGCGAAAGAAAAAATGAATTTCAAATTACACAGTAAATACCAACCAACCGGCGACCAACCACAAGCCATTGATACTTTGATGCGTGGTCTAGAAGAGGGCAGGCGTCAACAAACTCTGCTTGGTGTGACGGGATCGGGCAAAACATTTACTATGGCCAACATTATCGCCAAGTACAATCGCCCAACCCTAGTTTTAGCGCACAATAAAACTCTCGCCGCTCAGTTATACTCTGAATTTCGCGAATTTTTCCCAGAAAATGAAGTCCATTATTTTGTATCTTACTTTGATTATTATCAACCTGAAGCTTACATTGCCAGCACCGATACTTATATCGAAAAAGATTCTGCCATTAATGAAGAAATCGACCGTCTACGCCATGGCGCAACCGAAGCGTTATTAACACGTAGAGACACTTTGATAGTTGCTTCCGTCTCTTGTATTTACGGTATCGGTTCGCCCGATAATTATCGTGCAATGGCTATTCGTCTTGCACGCGGCGAAACACGCGATATGTCACAATTCATTCGTTTACTTAGCGAAATCCAATATCATCGCAACGATATCGCATTTGAGCGTGGCAATTTCCGTGTGCGCGGCGATACAATCGATGTTTTTCCGGCTTCCGGTGATCGCGCCTACCGTATCGAATTCGGCTTCGATAAACTAGAGCGCATCAAGGTAATCGATCCACTCACGGCCGAAGTTTTAGCCGAACCGGAAGAAATTGGCATATTCCCAAATACCCACTACGCCACGCCAAAAGAATCACTCGACCAAGCCATTAGAAAAATTCGTGCCGAATATGAGGATCGTAAAAAGTATTTCGACAGCGAACATAAGTATCTCGAAGAGCAGCGCCTGAGTCAACGTATTAAATATGATCTAGAAATGCTTGAAACTACCGGTTTCGTGAAAGGAATCGAGAATTATTCTCGTCATCTAGAAGGACGTCACCAAGGCCAGCCGCCAGCCACTTTGCTCGATTTCTTCCCAAAAGATTTTCTCATGCTCATCGACGAATCGCATATGACCTTACCACAAGTGCGCGGCATGTTTAATGGCGACCATGCACGTAAAGAAACGCTTGTTGAATACGGTTTTCGCCTGCCAAGCGCATTAGATAATCGTCCACTTACTTTTGCAGAATTTGAACGTCATATTAATCAAGTTATTTACGTTTCTGCTACGCCTGGAGAATATGAATTGCAACATTCGCCAAAACCAGCTGAACAGGTTATTCGCCCAACCGGCTTGCTTGATCCTGAAATTGAAGTTCGCCCGAGCGACAATCAAATTGACGACTTAGTAGAAGAAATTGATCAGCGCATTGCTAAAGGTCAGCGCGTATTAGTTACTACGCTCACGAAGCGCATGGCGGAAGATTTGTCCGAACATCTCATTGAGCTAGGTGTAAAAACTGCATACATCCATAGCGATATCGACACGCTCGAACGCGGTGATATTTTACGTGATCTGCGCAACGGCACTTATGACGTACTAGTTGGCATCAATCTTTTGAGGGAAGGCTTGGATCTTCCAGAAGTTTCGCTTGTCGCAATTCTCGACGCAGACAAAGAAGGCTTTTTGCGCTCAGAATCAGCACTTGTTCAAACCATTGGCCGTGCCGCACGTCATGTTGAAGGTAAAGTAATTATGTACGCCGACACTATGACCGGAAGTATGCAAAAGGCTATCGAAGAAACATATCGTCGTCGCGAAATTCAGCAAAAATATAACGAAGAGCATCACATTACGCCAAAATCTGTCGCTAAAGAAATTGGCGAAGGACTTCGCGCCATCATTCCAGAAAAAGAGAAGAGCAAGAAACTTGATCTGCGCAAAATTCCGCGCGAAGAATACCCACAAATCATTAAAGAACTCAGTTCACAAATGCAACTTGCTGCCGCAAATCTCGAATTCGAACGTGCGGCCGAACTACGTGATCAAATCGAAGATATTAAAGCCGCCTTGGGGCATAATAAATAAGGAGAAATATGGAAGATCTTATCAAACATATTAATTGGGACAACATCATCTCAAGCGTCATCACGATCATTGCCGCTATCGTGCTGTTCCAAATATTAAAAATACCATTCAAAAAAGCTTTTCAACGTGACAAGAATAAAGGCCGCAATACTTATCTGTCTATGATTGGCAGTTTTGTCCGCATGGCCTATATTGTGCTTGTAGCGCTCTTTATCCTGCGCATTAACGGCGTCAACGTCGACGGCCTCCTCGCAGGTGTCGGAATTGCATCTGTAGCCATCGGCCTTGCTGTTCAGGATACGCTTAAAGATATTATTCGCGGCATTTCAATTATCTCCGAAGATTATTTCAAGATGGGCGATTATGTCACAATTGGCACCGATAGTGGTACGGTTGTATATTCTGGCATTCGCTCGACCAAACTAAAGGACGGCCTTACGGGAAACATTATTTCTATCGCTAACCGCAATATCGAAAAAGCCGAAGTTGGCGAAACAACAATGAATATCAACATTCCGCTACCATATGAGCTCAAGCTATCGAAGGCCGAGGAAATTATGAACGAGATCGCCAATGCTTCCAAGGAACTCGAATTCGTTACAGAATGTGAATATCGTGGCGTTAATGATTTAGGAGATTCCGCTATCGAGTATCGACTCTTTGCGAAAAGCGAAAAAGGCAAACGTATCGATGCGAAGCGCAATATCTTGCATAAAGTTCTTGAAGTTCTCGAAAAACACAAAGTCAGCGTGCCATATCCACAAGTAGATGTTCATCGTAAAGTCTAGGAGGTTATATGTTAAAAGCTAAAGATGAAATAATCGTCGACGACGAAATAGTTTTGAAGCGTTTCACTCACGACGTCGACCAAAGAAAGTTTAATTTAATTATTGAAAACCGCGACCATCTCTTACCATGGCTGCAATGGGCTAAATTCTATAAAGACATCTCTGACATGGAAAGATTTACCGACTCTCAAATCGCTGATTTCGATGCTGGACACACTCTTGGATATGATATCTATCATTTTGGCGAGTTAGTTGGATCGATTGATGTGCACGAAATATCCGAAGCAAATCATTATTGCTATATCGGTTATTGGCTAGATAAAAAAGCCACCGGCAAAGGTATTATGACGCGTTGTGCGGCAAAACTTACTGAATCGTGCTTTAAAGACCTGAACATGCATCGCGTCAGCATTGATGCAGCTCCAGAGAATGAGGCCTCAGTCGCAGTCGCTAAACGCCTCAATTTTAAATATGAGGCCACTCTAAAAGAGGAACAATTGCTAGACAATCAATGGCACGATACGGTTATCTATACGAAGATAAACCCTGAAAATATGTTATAATATCGTCCATGAAAGCAGTTACTCGTTTTGCGCCGTCGCCGACCGGCTATATTCACATTGGCAACGTTCGTTCGGCAATTTACCCATATCTTATCGCTAAACAAAGCGAAGGTACTTTTATTTTGCGCATCGAGGACACTGACCAAGCGCGTTATGTCGAAGGCGCCACAGATCTAATAAAAGACACTTTGCTTTGGCTCGGTCTCGATTGGGACGAAGGCCCAGACAAGGGCGGAGACAACGGCCCATACTATCAAACTCAGCGTAAAGAAATCTACTACGAATGGGCAAAAAAGCTAATCGCAAAAGGCCGCGCCTACGCCGATCCTACTCCTAGTGAGACTATCGCTAAATACCGCGAAGAAAGCAATAAAGCAAAGAAGGCATTCCTATATCGCAATTATCGTCCAGAAAAAACTCCTGAATGGGAAGTCGGTATTCCGCTTCGTCTTAAGGCAGAACCAAAAGATTATGATTATCACGATGAAGTCTTCGGCGACCTTCATATGGGCCCAGAAACTCAAGACGACATCATTCTTATCAAAGCAGACGGCTTGCCAACCTACAATTTCGCTCACATCGTTGATGATGCCACTATGGGCGTCACACATGTTTTGCGCGGCCAAGAATATCTACCAAGTATGGGCAACTATCTTGAGCTCTATGAAGCTTTCGGACTCGAACGTCCAAAGTTTGTCCACTTACCGCACATTCTTGCACCAACTGGCAATAAAAAGTTAGGTAAACGCGACGGAGCAAAATCAGCCAACGACTATCGTCTAGATGGCATTCTACCGGAAGCAATGTTGAACTTTTTGGCATGCCTAGGCTGGAACGACGGTACCGAACAAGAACTCTACAGCAAACTAGATTTAATTGAAAAATTCGACATTTCCCGCATCCAACGCGCCGGCGCTCGTTACGATGAACAAAAACTACTCTGGCTGAACGGCCAGTGGATTCGTCGACTCTTCGAAGAAGACGCCGCAGCGCTCTATGAACGCAGCAAAGATTTCTGGCCAGAATCCGCCAAAGGCTATGACGACGAATATAAATCCAAGATTTTCAGCATCATATACGACCGCCTCAAAACCCTCGGCGATCTTAAGACTATGACCAACTATTTCTTTGAGGATCCAAAAGTTGACATGGATATGATTACGACCAACAAAGCTCTCAAAAGACTCTCCGAGCATGAAGTTTGCGATTTGTTACGCAAAACAGTCGCCAAATTCAATGAAATCAATGATTGGTCAGCCAAAAATCTTCAAACAGCCCTCAATGAGCTACTTGAAGAAACCGCTCAAAAGCCAATGATGCTTTTTGGCCTTATTCGCCTTAGTATTAGCTTTGCGCCTTTCAGTCCGGCGCTTCATGATACGCTTGCAGTACTTGGCAAAAACACCAGCCTTGCCCGCCTTAATGCCGTAATTACCGCCTTTGCGCGTGACTAGTTATACCACTTATGTTAAACTATAAACATGGATGGCTATAAGCGACCATTTCGTGGCTCGAAAATCTACGTTCGCAAGAAGGACGAAGAGGACGACACTTTGGTCAATCTTTATAAAGAAAGTGAATTTGCAAAGGAGAACGTCGAAGACGACGAGGGCGAAGAGTTAGAGCCGCCCGTATCTCCAAATATCAAACCAGCTAAGGTCAAGAACAAAGAACTAAGTGACCCAGACGATACCAGTTCTTCCGATATTGACGATTTTATAAATGATTCCGAGCAGATTGACGAAGAAGATGTTCCAGTCAAAAAATCTGCCAAAAAAGAACGCAAAAAAGAACGTCAACGCGCCAAACGAGAAAGATCTATTAAGAGCGCTATTACAAAAATCATTGTTTGCGTAATAGTTTTAGCCATCGTAGTCGCAGCAGGCCTTTGGTTCTTTAAGCCATCATTCATCTCTAATACGCTCGAAGAATTAACACAAAAAGACGCTGTAGCAGACGAAGTATATTATTCGCCGCTTACCGGTCTTGAAAGTAAAGACAAAAACATCGCCACCGCAGCCGCAACCTGTATTATGATCGAGAACAGCACCGAAGCACGTCCGCAATCTGGTCTTAATGCTGCCGGCGTAGTTTACGAAGCAGTCGCCGAGGGTGGAATTACTCGTTTCATGGCAATCTATAAGGGAGAGTTACCTGCCTGGGTTGGCCCAATTCGTTCAGCCCGCCAAACATTCGTACATCTTGCACGTCCATATAATTGCGGCTACGTACACGTAGGCGGCGCAACGAATGCAATCAATACACTTCATAGCAGCGGATACCGCGATCTTGATGGCGGTTGGGTAGAAGGGCAATATGTCTTCCGTACTTCTGATCGTTGGGCGCCACATAATGTTTACTCTGACGCTAGCCATCTCAAAGAGTGGAGTAATAATAAAGGCTTCCGCGAATCCAAGTTTAATGGTTTTAAGCGCGTTAAACCAGATACGGCTGTAGAGCCAGAAAAACGCAACGCAACTGATATTTCTATCATTATGTCTGGCGACAATAGCTATAATGCCGGTTGGAAATATGACGCAAACACCAACCGATACGGACGCATTCATCTCTATGGTGGCAGACATACCGAACGAGATAAAAACAATAAACAAACCTGGATCGTAAGCGATGTCGTGATAGCCATGAAGACTAGCACCGTAGCTCGCTCATCTGAGCCGAAATACTACGACCATACTACAACCGGTAGCGGCGAAGCATATATCTTCCAAAATGGTGTCGTCCAAAAAGCTACCTGGCGTCGAGCTAATGTTACGGATGAATTGAAATTTTATAATAGCGAAAATAATGAAATCGAATTAAACCGCGGTCATACCTGGATTAGTATTTACAGTAATACTGCTGGCGGCCGAGTTAGTTGGAAATAAAGGAGGAAAAATGTTCGCAGGTTTTACGCCAGACCCAAAAGATAGTCCGGAAAAATTAAAAAATCCCGAGAACAAATCAGAGAAAGAGCTCACGCCAGAAGAACAAGCTGAGCTAGAGAAAAATGCCACCGCATGGGAAAATCAAATGGCTGATGCTCCAGCATTTGGAGCCGCAACGGGCGAAACTACCGCAGGCGAATCAGCCCAAGAAGGCACCGGAGATGGCGGCATTACTATGCCAGACATACCGCCAGTCGATCCAACTTCTGCTAGCGCAGCTGTTCTAGCAGGGGCAGTCGTTGCGCCAGCTGAAATGATTGCACCAACTGCTCCAACCGCACCTGAAAACCCAGACAACGTTGCTAATGTAGATAACGTAAACCAAAGAAACGATGATAATGTTCTAGAGGCAACCGCACGTAGGCAGGCGCAACAGTACGATACTAATATTCAACATCTCGTTCAAAATGCGGGCGGAAACATGCCTAACGGTCGCGAGGCTATTATTCAAGCTTCAATGGACGCGAAAAGCGAAGTTAACAGTGCGCAAGCCGAAACCGCTATGGACAATCTTGGTGTCCGAGTTGCCAACGGCCAAACCGACGGCGCAGCAGAAGCCGAAAACGGCCTCGTAGCGGGCATGACTGCTGCTGCCGGAATGAAAGTGGCTGCCGAAAAGGCCGCAATTGAAACTACCAGCAATCATCCGAACGCCGAGACGAGCGTAGCCGAAGCCCAAGCCGCAATTGCTAAAACAGAGCAACTCAAAGAATCTCTCGGCCAAACAGCAGCTATCGTACAAAATCAAGAAGCTATGCGCCAGGTAAACCAAGGCGTTCAAAGCATCGAAAACGAACTTCAAGCTTCGCAAGATTTACTCGATGCTGCGACTACCGAAATGGCGGAGAAAGACGAAGCCGAGCAGAACGAAACTGACGCCGAAAACAATCGCCTGCAAACTCTTGAAGAAGAGCAGAACGCCAGTGAGGCAACTGATGAGTTTGCCGCCGGGCAGATGAACGTCGACGCCGTGAAGAAAATGCAAGAAGAAAAGAAAGAGAAAGAAGACGCCGCTAAAAAAGCCATGGAAGCCAAAGGCGCCGAAGCTGCAGACGAAGACATGTCGAGTCGACGTGCAATATACGGATAGCATCAAAAATACCCCCCTTCCGGGGGTATTTTTTTATTTCTCAGTTATCGTTAGTTGGAGATTTTTGTCTACTGCGACATGATAAGTTTTTGTTTCCATTACGTCGTCTTTTTTATCCTCAAGAAAACTTCTATATTCGAAAACAATATCGGTTTCTCCCTCTTTTTCGGCCACAAATGAATACTTTTCTTTCACCGGACCACCATCCGCGCCGGGAGCCATATCTTCAGATTCTTCTTTATCAAGCCTTACGACAGTTTTATCTTTTATTTCATAGTTCCACTCATAAGCTACGCCACCATTAGTCATCAATTCTACTGTCGCCGTACCAGG
This sequence comes from uncultured Candidatus Saccharibacteria bacterium, assembly GCA_946537195.1. Taxonomy (GTDB): domain Bacteria; phylum Patescibacteriota; class Saccharimonadia; order Saccharimonadales; family Saccharimonadaceae; genus UBA2834. The sequence goes on from CAMNFE010000015.1 coordinate 14,733, forward strand.
AGTTAGTTCAGAAGGTCTATTATGGAGTATAGCAAAAGCTACCACGCCTACAATTGCTATTATTACCACCGCCAAGCCTATAATTCCCCAAATCGGCTTCCCCTCCTTCATACAACCTCCTCTTTATAGCTTTATTGTAACATTATCAATTACTAGCGCAACTCTGCTACAATATAATCAGTTAAGCGGGAATTAAATATGTACACTAACGATAAAATTCTCGTCGGCAAATCCGACAAAAAAGAGTCATTTATCTTATTAAATATGGCAAATCGCCATGGACTAATCACCGGCGCTAGCGGTTCCGGTAAAACTATCACTCTTAAGGTCATGGCTGAAAGCTTTTCAGACGCTGGCGTTCCGGTCTTTCTCGCCGACGTTAAAGGCGACCTCGCTGGCACGGCCGTCGAAGGCGAAATGAACGAGAATGTTCAAAAACGCGTCGACAAGCTCGAGCTGAAGAAGTATGGTTTTGAATGTAAAAAATTCCCGGTTCGTTTCTGGGATCTTTACGGCCAGAACGGTCACCCGATTCGCGCAACCGTAGAATCAGTCGGTCCAGACGTCTTGTCTATGATGCTTGGCCTTTCCGAGGCCCAAGAAGGTAATCTTGATATTGTTTTCGAAGTAGCTAAAGACGAAGGTCTTCAATTAATTAATCTTGCCGATCTGCGCTCTACGCTTCAATATGTTGCCGAAAATAAAGATAAATATATCACTAAATACGGCAATATTACTACGCAGAGCATCGGCGTGATTCAACGTAGTCTCCTTGCTTTAGAAAAGCAGGGCGCAAACCAATTCTTTGGTGAGCCCGCTCTTGATATTAAAGATTTCTTCGCTAACGATACCGATGGTCGCGGTATGATTAATATTCTCCATGCCGTCGAACTCTTCCAGAGTCCGGACCTTTACGCCTCATTCCTGCTTTGGTTGCTTAATACGCTATTTATTACATCACCAGAAGTCGGCGATCTCGATAAACCAAAAATGGTCTTCTTCTTTGATGAGGCACATCTTCTATTTAATGGCATGCCGGCCTATCGCCTCAAGAGAATCATTCAGGTCGTAAAGCTAATTCGTTCCCGCGGAATTGGCCTTTACTTCATTTCACAAAAACCAACCGATATTCCGGACGATATTTTGGCCCAACTCGGCAACCGTGTCCAACATTCATTACGCGCCTATACTCCTACTGAACTCAAAGTCGTTAAAGCTGCCGCTGGCGCTTTTCGTGCAAATAAAGAATTCGATACCGAAAAAGCCATTGCTGAACTCGGTACTGGAGAAGCTCTCGTCTCCTTCCAAGACGAAAAAGGCACTCCAACTATCGTCGAGCGTGTCACTATTCTTCCGCCACAAAGTTCCATGGGCACAATCGATGATATGACACGCATGAAAGTTATCAATAACAGCAGCTTATGTGGTAAATACGATGAAGCGATAGACAGCGAAACGGCACACGAAAAGATCACTAAAGAAAACGCCGAAAAGAAAGCTGCTAAAGAAGAGGAAGAAAGGCGTATTGCCGAAGAGAAAAAAGCCGCTGCCGACGCTAAGGCGGCCGAAAAAGAAGCCAAGGAAGCCGAAAAACAAGCTCGAGCCGAAGAACGCGCCAAGACTGCCGAAGAAAAACAGAAAGCTGCACTCGAACGCGAAAAGGCTAGACTCGAAGAAAAGAAGAAGGCTAACAGTCTAGGCGGTAAAATCGAGAAAACTGTCACTACCGGTGTTCAGCGCGGTGTCACAAACGCAATTTCGGGCGCAATTTCTAAAACTATCCGCAATATCTTCAAATTCAAATAATCAATTATATCCAATAGTACTCATTTCAGACATCAAGTATGCTATTATAAGCTTATGCAAGATAAAAATATCTCGCCTTTACGAGAATTCTTTCATAGTAAATATGTTTGGATCTTTCTAGCTATGGATGTTATAGCAATAATTTTGGTTGCAGTTATTATTGCTAACCATGCCAGTAAAGTTTCAATTATTAATTTTAACGTCTCCCCAGTTGACGCAACAATCTCCGTCAACGGCGACACTCACTACAAGAATGGTCAGTATGACGTTAAGCCAGGAAAGTATGAAATCGCTATCTCGCATGACGGCTTAGAGACTAAGACTATATCAATTGACCTTGCGGCTCGCGACTATACTAATGTAGCTACTTTCTTAAAACAATCCAACGACAACTTTGAATTCTATGAGCTAATGGAAAATAACCAATCCTACAGAAAACTCAAAGAAATCGCCTCCGAAGAGGATAATATTACTATCGACAAAGACACATCTGCTCAAAAATTTATTGCTAATTTCGAGCAAAAGATGTCAATCATGAACGTGTTGCCAATCAAGGGGTACGTCTATGCCGACCCAACCGTTAACATGTCAACTGGTGGCTTTGTTATTGAAAATGGACAAAGCAGAAAAGAATGCAACAAAAGCACCTGTCTCGTTGTTAGATATCATGGAAAAGGCTATGAAGGCGAAGTTATAAACCAAATCAAGAAAGCTGGCTACGATCCAAACGATTACCAATTAGTCTACGAAAGGTACGCTAAATGACAAAAAACACAGTAAAAAACAGACTTAAATATATCGCGTGTTTCATAGTAGTATCTTTCCTTAGCCTGCTTTTTTGTCCAAATTCCTGTTTTGCGGCACTTGGCCAACAGGGCTTATCGGATTCACAACGCGAAATGTTTAATTCAAATAAAATTTGGGCCTACAATCCGGGCGAATGTCTAGGTAAAGTAGATGCTACATCTTGTTTTAGGGTAGATACTAATACAAGCGCAATGGATTCCTGGTATGCTGAAGGCTGTATCGATAATGGCCAATGTACATCGGGTATATATGCGGCCGGTACAGGAGTCGCTTTCACTAATTCTAGTAGCCCCAATCACTTTCTCATGAGCGATACTAAAGTTGACCCCGACCTAGGCGGTTTGCAGTATATTTATGCCGAAAATTACGATATCGAATTTGATGCTTACAATGGCTGGATTGCGACATTTACGCCTAATGGTGGCAATAGCCAAACCAAATATTACTGGATTGTATTGCCAGACAAAGCATACACAACCGCTTTCGGCGAAACTTACGTTGCAACTTTCGAAAATTCAACTGAACCTATTTATTTCATTGTCTACGACGCACACGCATGTCAAGATCAGGGTCAACACTACTGCGAAAAGGCGGAATCAGATCCAGATGGTGTAGCAATTGGCCCAGAGTTCTTAGGCGCTTTTTCGCAAGAAGGGGGTAATTATACCGAAGCAGCCAAAAAACTTGGTAAACTAAAATCCTTCTGTAGAATTAAAGGAAAAGGACCCGTCTTAGCAAAAGAAAATGGCACCGGATCAGCAAGCTCAGGTTCATCTTCTGGCTCAAGTTCGTCTAGCCCGTCTAGCACGTCCGGCACGTCTAGTTCCGACACAAAATCAGATGTTAAACAGAAATGCGCCAAGCTTGGCGAACTTCGCAAAGAGATGTGGGATAAAGCTTCCCAAGAGGATAAGGAGAGCTTCATGAAGACAGTCTCAGAGGAAGTACACGACATTGCTGGTGTTGAAATTTACATGAATCAGATTATTGCAAAACACGGCAACGACGGCACACTACACGATTGGCTGACTGGACAGTGCGAAAGATATCGCCCAGCCTCAATGAGCTGTACTGGCAGTCACAAAATCACCTCAGAAGAGCAGAAGTGGATCGACGAAGCGCTCGACGGCAGCAATAACGTAAAGTTCGCAATTGGTAATGCCACCGGCGGTAGCAGTGTCGGCGCTGGTAAAATTGTCTGCGTCTGGGATGGCAAGAAGTGCCGCGAAGACGTCGACTACACCAAGGAAGACGGCAAGGGCGGTTGCAATGTTTATTCTTCTAGTGCAAGCTTTGGCGAGTGTCTTGGTATGGAAGGTAAAGACGATTGGGCTAAGGATATCGAAAAAAGCTGCGGCAGCAACTGTAATTCCTTTGAAGGCGACTATCCGCAGTATTATCAAGGTAATTATTCAGAAAGTGACCACGAAAACAGTAAGCACGACTGGACGGGCGACAGC
>CAMNFE010000016.1 GCA_946537195.1 uncultured Candidatus Saccharibacteria bacterium
TTACGAGCGAAGAAGTAGTGGAATTCAACTTGGTCGGTTACGTAAGGGTTGATATGTTGCTCATGGGGGAGTTGGATATTGAGGCCGATACTACGACCGCCCGCTTCGTAGGCGCCCTGGTTGGCTGCTTCCATAATGGATGGACCGCCGCCGGTAATGACAGAGTGTCCATTTTGAGCAAGTTTAAAACCTAATTCACGAGCTAGTTGGCACCATTTACTGTCTTTAGGAAGACGGGCGGAGCCGAAAATTGAGACGCCTTGAGAAAAAGTGCGAATTTTAGTGAGACCATTATGAAGATCTTGCGCATAGTGTAGTGAACGCTCGATGTCTTCTTGGTCCATTTCGTCATCTGCAATCAACTCAAGCCATTCTGTAACAGATTTATCCATTAGCGAATCTCCTGTATAGGCATATCATGTAAACGTTTGCGTCCGGAAATGATGCCTGACTTACTACCGATTTTTTGTACAACAGAAGTAGAGTTGGCGGACGCATAAATGAGCGAGTCTCTAAAACTACGGCCGTCGGCATAGGCGGCAAGGAAGCCGGATCCAAACGAATCGCCGGCACCAGTAGTATCTTTGATCTGGACTTCTTCGTAGAGACCAATACGAAGAGTTTGTTCTTCATTAGAAGCGATAGCGCCCTGGCCGCCGTCTGTGATAATGGCGGTAGGAACATAGTTTCTAAGGCGTGCAACTAGCTCGGCAAGCATAGAGCCTTCGACGATCTTTTTAGCTTCACCTTTATTGACGAGAAGTACGTCGACGTCGCGCAAGAGGCCGAGGAGTTTGCGAGGATTTTTAAGCTCGAGATTGCCAGGGTTGAACATAATTTTGGCGCCAATAGCGTGGGCTTTAGTAAATAGGCGATCAAGAGCTTCCATATTGCCGCGGAAAGTTGATACATAAATCCAATCTGGATGAATAAGTTCGAGATCTTCTGGATTGATGGCTTCAAATTTGGCGGAAGCACCACGGCAGGTGAGAATAGTGCGCTCACCGTTTGGAGCAAGCAAAACAACGGAATAGCCGGTGTGAACTTTTTCGAGGTGAGTAACATAACTACTATCGATGCCTTCAATGTCAAAAGAAGCGAGAATAGCGGCTCCGGCTGGATCATCGGCGATACAACCGAGGAAGATGGATTCGTGGCCATAGCGAGCAAAGGTAGTAGCAGCGTTAGTAGCACCGCCACCAGTACTAAACTTAACTTTATCAATGTCTACCTTGGTGCCAAGCTCGATTTGGTTAAAATAGCCACGTTTATTAGTGCCAAAATCGTCATGATCGATTAGGTATACATCTTGTAGGGCTGCGCCTACACTTACTAGTCTTGCCATATTTAAATTGGATCCTCGTTTTCTGTTTCTTTATTCATTGCTTCAAATACTTTTGCTGGGTCCTCCGCGTTACTAATTGCACTACCGACATTAATGACCGTGATGCCTAAATGGGTAATTTGGCGGACGTTTTCGAGATTTGCGCCACCATCCCAGCCAATTTCAATGCCTGAATGAATGTCGCGAATAAGTTCAACTTTTTCACCTAATAGTAGATCGGCGGTACCGCCTTGTTTGCCGAGGGTGCCGGAGAAAATAAGGGCATGATCGGCGGCATTTAAGATAGCCTTAATACTGCCAGGGTAAACGCTTTTAACGATTGCGACGCCGACTTTAATGCCGGCTTGTTTAAGCGTCTCGAAAATTGGAAGAAGATCTTCGCGGGCTTCGGCGTGGAAGATTACTAGATTTGGATGTAATTTAATGAGATTCTCGATATGCTTAGACGGTTCAGCGGTCATCATATGAATATCGACCGTCCAACCCTTTGGCCACCAAACAGCAGTTTCGTTAATGGTGGTATTTGTTGTAAGGGTGCCGTCGGAGATATCAACGTGAACACGCTTTGCGAAAGGGTAGAGCATTTCTACTTTGGCTTTGTAAGCGGTTGGGCTAGTTTCAAGAATGGTTGGTGCGATTGTTGTAATGGCCATATTAATCCTCGTCTAGTTTTTGATTACGGCGTTGATATTTAGGATTATCAATTGGAGTGCTATGCAAGAAGCTGCTGATGATTTCTGCATAATCATTGCGATGTTGGTCGGCAGATATGCAGAGAACGTTCGCGTCGTTATGTCCGCGCGTCTCAACTGATTCGGCGGCAGAATGACAGATAGCTGCACGAATACCCTTGAAGCGGTTAGCCTGCATGGCGACACCTTGGGCAGATCCGCAAATAAGAATGCCGAAAGTATCAGGTTCGCGTGCGTCCAATACTGCGTGAGCGACTTGCTTAGCATAGTCATTATAATCGTCCTCGGCGTCGTAATTGCTGGCTCCAAAATCAGTGAACGGAATCGCCTGGCCTTCAAGCCAGCTGGCGATCTGATTCTTTAATTCAAAGCCGCGATGGTCGGCGCCGAGGTAGATATGCATTTTATTGTTCTTCGCCCATCTTGCCGAGATCGACAGTTAATTCGACGAGACGGTTGCTGTAACCCCATTCATTGTCGTACCAGGCGACTACCTTGATAAGATTGCCACCGATAACGTCGGTCAGCTTAAGATCGACGATAGAAGAGTGGGAGTTGCCACGATAGTCAACAGATACAAGTTCCTCTTCGGTTGCATCGAGAATGCCTTGATAATAAGGGTCGGCGGCAGCCTTCTTGAAGAGTTCGTTAATTTCTTCTTTAGTAGTATCGCGTTTAGTGACGGCGGTAATGTCCGAAAGGGAAACTACTGGGGTTGGAACGCGAACAGAAAGACCATTGAACTTACCTTTAAGGGTAGGAATGGTTAGAGCTGCTGCTTTGCTAGCGCCAGTTGTGGTAGGGACGATATTCTCGGCGGCAGAACGTGCTTCGCGAATATCTTTAGCTGGAGCATCCTGGAGCTTCTGGCTAGCAGTGTAGCTGTGAACGGTGGTCATCATGGCTTTTTCGATGCCAATATTGTCTTCGAGAACCTTCATGACTGGAGCAATACAGTTAGTAGTACAGGAAGCATTCGAAATAATTTGATCTTCCATGGTGACGTCATCTTCATTTACGCCAAGGACGATAGTTTTGGCACCTTCACCCTTAGCTGGGGCGGAGATGACGACCTTCTTGGCACCGGCATCGATGTGCGCGCGGGCCTTAGCTGGATCAGTGAAGAAGCCAGTTGATTCGATGACTACGTCGATGTTTAGCTCGCTCCATGGGAGATTTGCTGGTTCTTTTTCGGAGAGGACGCGAATGCGCTTGCCATCTACGATAAGATCTTCGCCATCAGCGCTGACATCTTTTGAGTAGATACCATAGTTAGAATCATATTTGAGAAGATGCGCCAAGGTTGGGGCATCAGTGAGGTCGTTAATTGCAACGATTTCAGCGTCGTTGCGGTCAAAGGCAATTTTGAACGCATTACGACCAATACGCCCAAAGCCGTTGATGGCAATTCTTACCATTTATGTAGTTCTCCTAAAAATATTAGATGGTACTTATGCTTATTATAGCATACCGACTGTGGTATGATAATGGAAAGAAAACCCTTTTTGGGCAGTCAAAACGAAAGGAGTGAAATGGCTGATTTTAACCAAGTACTTGAACCTGGTGATTATAAAAATGGTGAGATCAACGTTGTGATTGAGATTCCAACTGGTAGCAATCACAAGATTGAGTGGGATCGCAAACGTGCTTGCTTTATGCTAGATCGTATTGAGCCAATGGCATTTGCAAAACCTTGCAATTACGGTTTTATTCCTCAGACTCTTGATGAAGACGGTGACGAGCTCGATGTACTCGTAATTACCGACCAGCCACTTACGACTGGCATCTATGTAAAAGCTCGCATTCTTGGCGTAATGAAGTTCGTCGATGACGGGGAAGTTGACGATAAGATTATTGCTGTCGTTGATGATGATCGCAATAACGGTGACAGCATTAAGACTTTAGAAGATTTGCCAAAGCGTACGATTGAACAACTTGAGTTCCACTTCAACCATTATAAGGATTTGAAGAAGCCGGGCACCACTCAGGTAAAAGGTTTCTTTGGTCTCGAAGAAGCAATCAAAGTTATCGAAGATGCTACTAAGCGTTTCTAAGATATGAAAAAGAAAAAATGACCTCTTTAAGGGGTCATTTTTTGCATGAGAAAGCCCCGGATCGAAACCCGGGGCTAAAGATTAAATAGTTGAGTCACCTCCAATCGTTTGATAAGTCTTCGTCGTAATCGTTGTAATCATACCAGTAGCTTTCGCTACCTTTTGTAGCCTTCTTTGTAGCGTCCATGAGACGCTCAGGGAACTTTCGCCCGAAGGTAAGCTCCATGATGGCTGCAATAATGAAAACTAACGATATAATTTTTCTACGAATAATACCCATGATTCAAAAACTCCTTTCATGGGTGGCCAGTTATCACTTTGATAACTGGATCGGCATTCGGGCCGGATTCGAAGGGCGGTAATAATACTACACTTGGAATCCGGTCCGACATATCCGTAAAACGATCTGGATTTCTCACTAATTTAATCTGCAATGAGTTATTTAACTAACTCATGTTGATATTATAGCATACTATATGAAAAAAGTCAATAGGGCTTATGTATTTTTATCTCAGGATGAGGGATTTTTTTGTTATACTAAATACATAAGAAACTTTAAGGAGGTCATAAATGGGATTTCTAAAAGCTTTTGGTGGGGCCTTGAGCGGCTCGTTCGCCAATCAGTGGCTAGAATACATGGCGCCGCCGGCAAATATGACAGATCATACTTTGATTGCGCGTGCTGTGCCGGTAACGTCAAAGGGTAGTGAAAATAATGACGGCGAGGAAAATGCCAACATTATCACTAATGGGAGTAAATTCTTGGTCCCTGAAGGCACTTGTTTGATCACAGTAGAAAACGGCGGTATTACTGGCGTTATTTCTGATCCAGGTGGCTATACTTATACTACTGAAAATAATCCAGAAGCTAAGAGTATGTTTTCTGGCGATGGTTTCTTTGCTTCAACCTTTGGTCAAAGCTGGAACCAGTTTAAGTTTGGTGGCCAACCAGGTAACCAACAGTTTGCTTTCTATGTAAACTTGAAGGATATTCTTGGCCTACGCTATGGTACTCAGAATCCAATTCGTTACAAGGATGCAAACTATGCAAATACGATGCTTGCTGTAACGAGTAATGGTACCTATACCTTGAAGGTAGTAGATCCAATTTTGATGATTAAGAACTTAATCCCAGCCGACGTAATTTCTGGTCAAGGTCGTGCAGTCTTTGATCTCGGTGAAGGCGACGGCGGCGTAGAAGACGGTCTTTTCGCTGGCTTTATCGGCTCCTTGGCGGCTGCACTTTCTGCATACACTAAGGGCGGTAAGTCAATCGATGATATCCAAGGTGGTACGGTTGAGTTCGCAAAGAATATGAACGAGGCTGTTGAGGCTAATTACCAATGGGGTACAAAGTACGGTCTTGAAATCGTAAACGTTCAACCAATGGGCCTCGACTGGGACGAACAATCCGTCGAACTTATCAACAAGTTCAACACCGGCAACCTCATGCAAGGTGGTGTTGGTGCTGCTTACGCTCAGACTCAAATTGCCGAAGGTTTCAATGCTGCTGGTAACAATGGTGGCGCCGGAAACATGATGGGCATGGGTATGGGTGTCGGTATGATGGGTGGTATGGCTGGAATGACCCAACCAATGGGTACCAATCCAGTAACTGCTCAACAAAATGCTGCCGCCGCAGGTGCGGGTGCCGCTGCAGGCGCTGCAGCACAACCAGCTCCAGAAGCTCCAGCTGCTGACAAACCAGCCGAAGAAAAACCAGCTGAGGATGATAAAGCCGAAAAGGCAGAATAGTCTTAGCTAATGGTGGTGAAGTCCAAGAATGGGATACATCGCTGTCCACATTGTGGTTCTAGTGATGTGTCCCTGGACACTAAAGAGGGGAAACTGAAATGCAACTATTGCAAGACGCTTTTTGAAGCGATAAGCGATAATGCGCTAGGTGGCGTTGAGGGGATGAAGGGTGAAGAACGCGGTGAAGGTGCGGAAGACATTATTCCGGGCGAAGACATCGTGAAGACTTTTCGCTGTCCTTCTTGCGGCGCAGAAGTTGTTATTAATACCGAAGAGGCCACGAGTGCATCTTGTCACTGGTGCAAACATATCTTTTCGATCAATGAAAAGATTGCAAATGGCGCAGTACCAGATTTAGTATTACCGTTCAAGATTACAAAAGAAGAAGCAGAGAAGAAGGCGCAAGAATGCCTTAAAGAAAATGCAATAGCCGTATATGGAGAATTTGCAGATGGCTTTAAAGCTGAAGAAATTAGAGGCGTATATTTTCCATTTTGGGTGGTTGACGTAAACGGTCATCTGACGATGGTGGGGCAGGCAGAGAAAACGGATAATAAAATAAATACTTATCGGGCAGATGCTGAAGTATATAATATTACACGCGAGTTTGATTTATTAGTTGATGATTTAACGGTTGAATCCTCAGCTAAGAGATTAAACCAAGATACCTACGTTAATTCGAACAATATAATTAATGCAATTTTGCCTTATGATACAGAAAATGCGGTAGCTTGGGATGCAAATTATTTGCGCGGTTTTGCAAGTGAAAAGCGTAGTACGAATGTGAATGATTTGAAGGAAATCGTTGCATTGCAGACCGGCGATATTGCAAGGAACCGAGCTAAGCATGAAACGGCTGAAGAATACGATCGAGGTATTCGGTGGGATAAAGAGCATCTGGGAATAAAGGGAACGAAATGGAAAGCTGCGTATTTACCAGTGTGGCTTTATAGTTATCAAAAACCTAATTCAGATGATAAGAGGATTTATTATATCGCCGTGAATGGACGGACTGGCGAAGTTGCGGCTTGTTTGCCAGATAAAAAGGTAATAAAACAACGAAAAGAGAAAAAAGCATCAGCTGTAATATGCCCCGTAATAATTGCGTCCATATTGATTACCATTATTAGCGCTGTTGCGGAATGGTGGGTTTTGTTCGTGCTTGCTCAGTTATGGTGTTTATATGTAATGCCGTTTTGGGCGATTATTTATTACCAGAACCATAAGGGTAGAGTTGATTTGCCTTCTAGCCAGAGCGGTATCTTAGTAAATATGAACAATCGGCATCATCATGAGACTGAGACGCATGCTGAAATAAAAAATCTGAAAAAGACGGATGACTATGTTAGAACACAGGGAAACTATGGAGTTTATATACCTGGCAAAAACGACGAGAGGGTGATCGGGGCGTTATCTACGGGTAGAGACGAAATGCTTGATAGCGAACGCGGAAGGTTCCATATGGGTAGAAATTATACAGGGAGCGGCATGAGTGCGGCGGCGTATGATTATCGGACCAGGGTAAGAAAGAGTCAAAATGATAGCTATTTCTGGATAATATTTGTGGTGATTATAATATTGTTCGGTTTGATGGCCGGCGGCGGCGGAAGCGGTGGCGGCGGAAGCTATTCGAGTAGTTCAAGCTGGGACTCCGATTCAAGCTGGGACTCTGGCTCAAGCTGGGACTCGGGTTCGAGTTTTGATTCTGGTTCAAGTTTCGACTCTGGAGGTTTTGATTATAGCTATGATTATTAGAAAGGAGCGACAATAATATGGCAATAGATAATAAGAAGAACGGCTTAAATCGTTGTCCACATTGTGGCTCAACTGATACTACACTTGATGTAAAGAGCGGGGATTTAAGATGTAATTTTTGTCGTTCACACTTCAAGGGGAACAAAGTTAATTCTTATGGCGGCGTGGAAAACTTAAAGGGTGATATTGTTGGCGACGGTGCGGGTGATATTATTCCAGACGAAAAAGTAATCTTAACCTTGAAATGTCCAGCTTGTGGCGCAGAAGTTGTTATTAATACCGACGAAGTGACCAGTGCACGATGCCACTGGTGTCGTCATAATTTATCTGTAAATGAGAAGATGCCAAATGGCGCAGTGCCTGATTTAGTGTTGCCGTTCCAAACGGAGAAGAAAGTTGCGGAAGAAAAAATTGATGAATTCGTAGGAAAGCGCAAATTTTTTGCTCACCCAACTTTTACGAAGGAATTTTCGTCCGAAAACGTAATGGGGGTGTACTTGCCGTATATGGTTGTTGATGTAAATGCGCATGCGAGTTTGTCGGGTGAGGCGGAACATTTAGTAAGGCGATATACGGTTGGCAGCGGAAATAGCCAGAGAACGTATTATGATGCGGATGCTTATGCTGTCTCACGTGATTTTGATTTATTGATCGACGATTTAACGATCGAATCGTCAGAAGATAAGCTGAAACAAGATCTTAAAGTTAATACGAATAACGTAATTAATGCGATTATGCCATTTGATACAGATAACTGTGTAGCATGGAATCCAAGCTATTTGCGTGGTTATGCGAGTGAAAAACGCGACACGAATATTTCCGAATTAAAGCCAGCGGTAGAGATACAATCGAAAGATATTGCGCGCTATCAGGCAAGAAAAACAATGGATTTTTATGATCGTGGTGCAAAATGGGAGAGTGAATCTTTAGAGATAAAAGGTACGAGCTGGAAGGCGGCATATTTGCCAGTATGGCTTTATAGTTACTATCAGAAAGACAAAGATCTATTGCACTATGTGGCAGTAAATGCGCGTACAGGCGAAACAATGGGGTCGGTACCGATTAATAAGACTCGTCTAATGCTTGTTTCGGCAATTATAGAAATTATAGGTATCGTTATTGGTTGGTACTGGTTTAAGTTCTGGATTGGCGTAGACACAGATGAGGATAATCCGGCGCTGATGGGATTATTAGGATTTACGCCTGGTTTTATCTTCTATTGGTGGCAAACGAATCGTTACCGCAATATGAGTGCTCGCCACTTGCACGAGAAGGATACAAAGTCGGAAGCGAAGAATATGAAGAAAACAGATACTCTAAAAGAGCATCGTAAGCGTTTGAGTCAGTCAAGAATCCAGGGCGAGAATGGTAATTCAGTACAAGGTGTTTTGGCTAAAAATGGTGAAAAGATGATGGGCGAGAAGATGGCGAACTATTTGGGACTTGGTCGTATGGTGGGGTCCACGCCTAGCCAAACGCCTGCTGGCCAAGAGACGATTATGGATGCTCAAAAAGCAAAGAAGACTTCTAATACGATTGTGACGATTATTGTAGTAATTGCGATTTTGTTCTTCTTGATGGCGATTTTGGGTTCATAGCATGAATGATGATGCTAAAAAAGAAATAGAGACGAAGGGGAAGGTATTAAGGTGCCCGAATTGTGGTGCGTCCGATGCTAGCTACGATATGGAAGCAGGCGGACTGAGATGCTTGAGCTGTCGAACGGTATTTGTGAGTCCAAAAATTAATCAATTTGGTGGCATAGAAGAACTGGTTGGGGAAGTGAAAAGCGAAGGTGCGAAGGATGTCGAGACGGATGATTTCGTAATGACATTACGCTGCCCGTCCTGTGGTGCAAATGTTATGCTGAGTAAGGAAGACGAAAATGCTAGCTGCCACTGGTGTCGTCATAATTTAAAAACGGCCGAGCGTGTACCAAATGGTTCGATGCCGGATTTAGTTTTGCCTTTTAAATTGAAACGGAAAACAGCGTTAACAAAAATGAAAGACTTCGTACGAAAACGTAGATTCTTTTCGTTGGACGGGTTCGCTAATGATTTATCCGAAGAAACAATTCGCGGAGTTTATTTGCCTTATGTGGTAGTTGACGTTAATGCAAAAGTTTCGATGAAAGGTAGCGCCGAAAAGTCGGATGGCATCAGTTTTGTAAGTGAAGCATATGGAGACGAAAGTCATATAAAGAAGGTCTATGACGTTTCCACGTTCGACGTTGAGCGTGATTTTGATTTGAGGATTGACGATTTAACAATTGAGGCATCAAGAGATAAATTTGAATATGGATCGTTAATAAATACGACACATATTATAAATGCAATCATGCCTTTTGATACTGAGGAAGCCGTAGAGTGGGACTCGCGATACTTAAAGGGATATTCAAGTGAAAGAAGGGACTTGAACGTCGATCAGTTGAAGTCTCGTTTAGATAATCAGGTAAATGATATTGCTCGTTACAGAATGATGGAAACGACGCTGACGTATGATAGGGGTGTACGCTGGGATCATGTAGATATTAAAAAAAATGGCGTAAAGTGGAAGACAGCTTATTTTCCGGTTTGGATTTATAGTCATGCCGAAAAAGGGATAGGGGGAAAGAGAGCAATTCATTATATAGCAGTAAATGCACGTACGGGTGAGGTAATGGGTAGCATTCCTTTACATTCGTGGCTGCGTACGTTTTTGGTGGCGATTCCGATGACCGCTACAATAACTTTCGCTATTTTTATAGCTATGACTGGATTTAATAGGGATACACTGAAGCATATTGGGATACTGCTTGTATTGACTATTATTACACTTTTAACGATGAAGATTGTTAAAAGTAGATCAAAAGAGTATACAAATAAACATGCACGCCATATGTATGAGTTAGATACTTTTATGACGGTAAATAATTTAAAAAAGAGAGATATATTTAGATCTTCGATAATACGCGAAAATAAGAGAATGATACCTGGATATAATGAAGAAAGAATGACGGGTGCGCACGATTTCTTGATGGAGGATGATTCGTTGGAAGAAGCAACTGGCGTAAAAACAGTGGCGTTTATAAAAATTTTTTCCTACTTCATAATAGGCATTATTTTATTCTTAGTGCTTGGCGCACTTTTTCTATTAATTGGTAGCGTGATAGATTTTACGAGTTAAATATGGCAGAAAAAGAAGAAGAAATACATGCAAAAGGTAAGGTGCATTGGTCTTGTGGCTGAAGCGTTCTTATTGATGATTGGCTTAGTAATTGCGAGGAGTTTGGTCTGCTTGAGTAAGGAAGATTTTGTCGTATCTGATGCTATACTATATACATGAAGTTATATAATACCCTGAACCGAAAAACCGAAGAATTTAAACCATTAGATGAGAAAAGGGTAAAAATCTATACATGTGGACCAACGGTGTATAGTTTTGCGCATATTGGTAATTTTACGTCTTATATTTATTGGGACTTGCTAATTCGTACGTTGCTTTTAAATGGCTATGGCGTGGATAGAGTGCTAAATATTACTGATGTAGGTCATCTAACATCTGACGCCGATGAGGGCGAGGATAAGATGGAGAAGGGGGCAAAACGTGAAGGCAAGACCGTTTGGGAAGTTGCTGAGATGTATATGGAAGATTTCCTAAAGAATTTCCGAGCTTTAAATATGGTTGAGCCGACGAGTATCTGTAGGGCGACGGATTTTATTAAAGAAGACTTTGCGTTGGTAGATACATTAGATAAAAAGGGTTATCTATACGATACGACGGATGGATTATATTTTGATACGTCAAAGTTTCCGACTTATGCGGATTTTGCAAGATTAGATTTAGATCATTTGAAAGCTGGTGCAAGAGTAGATTTTAATTCCGAAAAGAAGAATATCTCAGATTTTGCAGTATGGAAATGGATTCGTGACGGCGAAGATCATGCGATGCAATGGGAATACCGCGGACGAATGGGCTACCCGGGTTGGCATCTTGAATGTGCAACAATTATCCACGAAAAGTTAGGCGAGCCAATTGATATACACTGTGGTGGCGTAGATCATATTCCGGTACATCATACGAATGAAATTGCGGAAATTGAAGCCGCATATGATCATAAGATGGCGAATTACTGGCTGCACAACAATTTCATTACGATTGAGGGTGAAAAGATTTCAAAGTCAATTGGTAATGTATATTATTTTGACGATTTAACAGAACGCGGCTTCTCGCCGATGGATTATAAAATGTGGGTCTTGCAGGGGCACTATCAAAGTGAGCGCAACTTTGCATTTAATGATTTAGCGGCAGCAAAACAGAGGTTGCTGAATTATCGTAATTTTGCAGTATTACGTTGGCAAAAGGATGCGACTGATCTTAGTGAAGCACGAAAGGCGATTCTAGAACAGCTAAATAATAATTTGAATTCGGCTGGAGCTTTTGCGGAACTAGATAAGGTTATCAACACAAATGTGCCAGATGAAGAATTTGTGAAATTCCTTGACGATGCCTTTGGACTTAATATTGCTGAATCGACGCCAGATATTTCAGAAGATTTGAAAGCAAAAATTAAAGAGCGTTTTGAAGCAAAACAGGCGCGTGATTTTGCGAAGGCAGACAGATTACGCGATGAAATCGCAGAAGAGGGGATTGCGTTGTTGGATAATGCCGAGGGCTCGACTTGGCAATATGCAAAATAATTAAAAGAAAGGGCATAATGAAAAAAAGAGAAACTGAAGTCAAAATGATTTTAGGCGGCAAGGCATGCAAAATGACTTGTAAGATTTTGGCTATTTTCGCAAAGATTGCGGAAGTATGTTTTATTATTGCGGCGATAGCGTTAGGTATTGCAGGTATTATGGTGGGCTTCGCGCAAAAAGATATTGATGTAAACCAAATGATGTCCGAGGCCGTGAGCGAATTAGGAGATTCGGCGATGGTAGTAATGAATGATGCGACGATTAGCTCATTCTTGGAGAAAAGTCATAACGAACAGATGACCTTTATCCTACTTGGTATTGCATTAGCAACCTTAATTTTCGTATTTCTGTCAATATATGCACGTCATGTTTACCGTTTGTTTAAGAACCTAACTCATGGTAAAACACCATTTACTTTAGAGAACGTTGATATTTTGCAGAAAATTGCAGTTTGGCTATTTATTAGTATTGTGACAATGGATTTGGCATCATTAATTCTTTCTACGATGTTAGGTGGTGATGGCACAATTGGTATTTCGGTATCGTTGAGCTCATACGCTTTAGGCTTTATGATACTAGTACTTGCGGTTATCTTCCGTCATGGTTATGAGCTGGAAAGCAAAAAGAAATAATAAAAAATACCCCTCCTGAATGGAGGGGATTTTTTGTTGGTTAATCTTCTTTAGCGATTAGTTTTGGTTTGATTTCTTTGGTCTTTTTAAGATCGCTACCGTTTAGCTTGCCGTCGTCTTTAATGTCGCTACTATATTCTTCAATCAGAACGCGGATACAACCGGCGATTGGGATAGAGATGATAGCGCCGATTAGACCAAAGGTGTAAACACCGATAGTGACGGCGGATAAGATCGCAAGAGCAGGAAGATTCATGCCTTTGCCTTGAACCTTTGGTGAAATCACATTAGATTCGATTTGGAGATAGACAATGGTGTAGATAATAAATGTAACACCTGCGCCAATTTGGCTAAAGCCAAGAAGAAGAGCAACAAGCGCGCCACCGATAAATGAACCAAACATCGGGATTAAGCTAAAGACGCCAGTAATTAGGCCAAACGGAAGGGCAAGGCCCGGATTGAGTCCGAAAATGAAACTGATAATCAGCACGGCAATCATCGTAGCACAGGCATTGATGAGGCCGACGGTAATAGCGCTTGAAACGTAGGTGGAAATAGTTTGAGATAAACGATAAATAACGTGTTCGGCTTTTTTGGCACTACGATTGTTTTCGAAATTACTCCAGAACTTTTTTGTAATATGTGGTCCCTCGGTTAGCATGAAGAAGGCGAGGACGAGGGCGAGAATAATTGTAGCAAGACCACTACCGACAGCCGTGATGGAATTAGTAAGAGTTGAGCCGACGTCGTCGAGCTTAACGAAGTTTTGAGAGAAATCGCCGAGAGCTTTAATAGATTGTTCGCGGAAATTATCAATATGAAGAGTGTCGCCAATATCATCGATGAAGGTTAGATTATTGGTAGCGCCGTCGACAATATTAGGGAGATTACTGGCAAATTTAGCTGTTTCACTAATGATAGTTGGTACAACGATTGCAACAAAACCGCAGATGAAGCCGACAACCAGGATGTAGGCAAGGGCAATTGGAATTGAACGAGATTTGCCTGGAAAAAGACTGGCAATACGGTTGACTAAAGGTTTGATGGCGAGCGCAAAGAAGAGCGCGCAACCGATAATTAAGAGACCGGCGCTGGCTTTGATAAGTAGATAACCGACGGCTAGAAAACCGAGGATTACGAGCCAGAAACGAATAAACGTTTTAGTGTCGATCTGAACTTTTGTTGTTGTACTCATACGGTCATTATAACATCTCTAGAAAGCACTAGCATTATTGACAAATAAGTAGTTTCGTGCTATAATCAAGAAGTAAGCTTGTTATTGCAGCAAGTTTACTGAGCGCTTTGTGCTCGTCGCCAGGAAAGCGGGGGATAAGAGAATGGCGATTGATACATTTAAAAGAGAGATAGAGATCGAATCCACCGAATCTGCATTTGCATCTTATACCATTTTCGATAATGGGAAAGCAAGCTACGACGATTCGGAGGGAAGGCATTTAGAAGCACTGATTGATATCGATGTGCTTTGTCTGTTTTGTGTGCGCGGCAAGATGTCTGTAGCTGCACAGAACATGATCATCTCAATGATGACTGCATAAAAACCGGCCGGCGTCCTAGTGGCGCCGGCTTTTTCCGGGTGTTTTATAGGGGGATAAGCATAAGCATACTTGACTTTTTTGAACAAGTGTGATATAATGAAAATGTAGCCTCAAAAAGGCTAAGAACCTGGAAAAAATCGAACCATTAAGTTGAGTATTTTCTGTTACTCCTTTAAGTGCGTCTTCGCATTTTTGCCTATTAAACATAGTGGGCAAAAACGCGGAGATGCGCGAGAAAGGTAAGCTCAAGAGTGAGAAAGACAAGCTCAAGAGCGAGAAGAGGATGATGAAGTACTTCTACGATGCTGTTGATACTGCTGAAGTTATGTTGCATGATGGCGTCAAGGAACTTAATAACGAGCATCGAGTGGCGTCTGTTGAAAAATGTTTGCGCGACAATAAAACGTCTCGCGAAACTTTGATTAGCCCCAGTCTGTGCTTAGTTTTAGCTTCGGCGGCCGTTTTGGTCGTGATCGGTTGGATAGCTGCCAAAAATGTTCCGGGTATTGTTTTAGATTATGAAACAATGGAATATAAAGCAGTGTTCAATACAAAGCTTTTCGGAGCTTGTTTATTTGGTGCAGTAGCAGAAGTTGTTAGTTACTTCGTCTATTGCTTTCACGAGTTTTCTAGATGGTTCTGATTAATTCAAGAGCCGGCGTATGTCGGCTCTTTTCCCGCTATTTATTTTTGATAGTATTTTGCCATGAAATCTGCCATGTAATCTTCGAAAGTGTCATTGAGGATACTTTCGCGGATTTTATCGCAGATTTTAACTACAAAATGTTCATTATGGATGCTGGCGAGAGTTTTACCGGTGATTTCATCGACTTTGTAGAGGTGGTGTAGGTAGGCTGCTGTGTAATTTTTACAACAATAACAATCGCAATCCGGATCGATAGGGGAGAATTGTTCGCGATATTTGGCGTTGCGGATGTTGACGCGACCATATGGAGTGTAAAGTGCGCCATTACGAGCCTGGCGAGTTGGGGCGACGCAGTCGAAAGTGTCGCAGCCGTACATAGCACCAATAAAGAGGTCGCGCGGCTCAGAACCCATGCCGAGAAGATGGCGAGGCTTTTCGTTTGGAATGATTTCGTTAGTAAGTTTAATGATAGCGGCAGTTTCGGGGGTTTCAGTAGTGTAGAGAGAGCCAATGCCGTAACCGTCGACGGGTTGTTTGGCCATGAGTTCGGCAGATTCGCGGCGGAGGTCTTCAAAAAGTCCACCTTGAACAACGGCGTACAAATATTGTTCAGGTTTGCCAGCCTTTTTGGCCTCTTCGGCGAGACGTTGATGCTCGGCAATATTGCGCGGAAGCCAGTTGTGAGTGCGAATCATAGCTTTCTTGACGAGGTCCTTATCGGTAGAATCGATGGCTTGATCAAAGGCCATGTGGATATCAGCGCCAATTTTCCACTGGGCTTGCATGGATATTTCCGGATTCATACGGATTTTGTCCCCGTTAATGTGGGACTTAAAAGTGACTCCGTCGTGGTCGATTTTAGCATCCGTGAGAGAAAGCATTTGAAAACCGCCTGAATCGGTAAAAGTTGGACCATGCCAACTAGTAAACTCGGCAAGACCGCCAGCTTTTTCAATAAGATCTGGACCAGGGGCAAGAATAAGGTGATAAGTGTTAGCGAGAATGCCTTGGCTACCTAGCTCGCGCATTTGGGCGTGGGTGATGGCTTTGACGGAAGCGCGAGTGGCGGCGCCAATGAAAGCCGGAGTTTTAATGTCGCCGTGCGGGGTATGGATAACGCCGGCGCGCATTAGACCTTTTTGTTTGATAATGTCGAACTTTAGCATATGAACATTGAATCTCCATAGCTTAATAGTTTGTAGTTGTTGTCGATAGCGTGTTCGTAAGCTGGTTTGAGATGATTCCAGCCAGCAAAGGCAGCAGTAAGCATAAGAACGGTAGATTTAGGAGCGTGGAAATTAGTCACAAGAGCGTCAATGGCTTGGAATTTGAAACCCGGGTAAATGAAAATGTCGTCCTCACCTTCGGTTTTACCAGTTTTAGCCCAATATTCAAGCGTGCGCGTTACGGTAGTGCCGACGGCAATGACGCGATGGCCGGAAGCTTTGGTTTCTTTGATTGCATTGAGTGTGTCTTCTGGGATATGAAACCATTCGGAATGCATATGATGTTCTTCGACATTGTCACTGCGAATCGGAAGGAAAGTGCCGAGGCCGACATGGAGGGTAAGGTATTTGATCTGAACGCCTTTATCTTGAAGCTTCTGGATGAGTTCTTTGGTCATATTGAGGCTAGCCGTTGGAGCAGCGGCAGAACCGAGCTCTTTAGCCCAGACGGTTTGGTAGCGTTTAATGTCGTCTTTGTCGGCGTCGCGATGAAGATATGGAGGAAGGGGAACATTGCCGTAATCGGCAACAATTT
>CAMNFE010000017.1 GCA_946537195.1 uncultured Candidatus Saccharibacteria bacterium
ACTCCGACCTATAACTATTCTTATGCTGGTGACAGCGGCGACCGTCACAATATGATTGAGGTTGGTAGTTATAGCTACTGGAGCAGCGTTTATTACAAGACACAATGGCAAGGCAACCCTGGCGCCTTCGGTAACTGTACTTGGTTTGCCTGGTACTGGCGTCGCAACAATATGCCAAAGAATTACTGGCTACCAAAGGGCGCCCTTGGTAATGCTGCATCCTGGATCTATGTTTTAGGTGGTTCATATAAGACTGGCCGTACACCAAAATACGGTGCCGTAATTCAGTCAATGGGTGGTTACTATGGTCACGTTGGTGTTGTTGTAGGTGTTAATTATGGTAATTCTATTACAATTCAAGAAATGAACTACTCCGGTCCAAACGGTATGTTTAACCACGTTTATCAATCGACTTTGAACTGGTCGGATGCTCTTAAATACAATTACATCTACGAGCATAGATAAAGAGTTATCCGTTTTACTAACGGCCAAAAATATGTTAAAATATCGGTATGTTTGTTGATACCGCGAAAGTATATATCAAAGCCGGCAAAGGTGGAAACGGCGCAATTTCTTTCCGCCACGAAATATACATTCCAAAAGGTGGACCCGATGGGGGTGATGGAGGTAAAGGTGGCGATGTGGTTTTTGTTGCTAGTAAAGATTGCGATACTTTGATTGACTTTCGTTTCCAGCCAAGACTTATTGCCGAAGATGGCAAGGCTGGTTCTGGTCAAAAATCATCTGGTAAATCCGGTAAAGATCTTATCGTTGAAGTGCCGATTGGTACTGTTGTAAAACGCGATGGTGAAATTGTTGCAGACCTTACTCATGATGAAGAGCGCGCTATCGTAGCACATGGCGGCGATGGCGGGTATGGCAACTGGCATTTTCGTTCTAGCACGCGTCAAGTACCAAAAATTGCCGAGCTCGGCAATCCAGGCGAAGCCTTTGATGCTGAATTGGAACTAAAACTACTCGCAGATGTTGGCTTAGTTGGATTCCCGAACGCCGGTAAATCTACATTCCTGTCTGTTGTGAGTAATGCTACGCCCGAAATCGCCGATTATCCATTTACGACCGTCACGCCAAATCTAGGCGTTGCTAAAGTGGATGATCACAGTATTTTGATTGCGGATATTCCAGGCTTAATTGAGGGCGCCTCCGAAGGAAAGGGTCTTGGCGATCGCTTCTTGCGCCACGTTGAACGCACTAAGGTACTGCTTCATCTAGTCGACGTTTATAATGACGATGCTGGCAAAGCCTATAAAGATATTCGTTCTGAGCTCGCTAACTATTCTGAAGAGCTTGCTAAGCGTCCAGAATTAGTGGTTTTGACTAAAACTGAAGGCGTAGATGACGATATAGTTCAGATGCAGATGAAGTCTATTCTCGACCAAAATCCAGACGCTAAAATTATGAAAATATCTTCAGCCGCACATCAAGGCCTTACCGAAGTATTGCGCGAGCTATGGCATATTATTGAGCAGGCCAAAACTGAAGAAAAATCTGTTGTAGAAAATACAACAGAGTCAGAAGAAGAGCTGCCGGTTATTACATTAAAGAAAACCGAGAAAAAACATCGTCCACACCATAACCGCTACCAAAAAGGCGACCGTAATACGATCATTATGCTCGACTCTATGGCTGATGCTGAAGCTGAGTATGACGACGACTTAGACGAGTAAAAATTACAACATAAAATTTACAACACCTCTTGACGCTTAAGCTTAAATCTGCTTAAATAGTATCAAGCTGGTACGCTTCACGGGGTTCCACTGAAAAATGTGGAAAGTGTGGAGACTGAAAACAAAAATAAACAGCGGATTAAAACAAAACAATGTGCCCCAGGGTGGGCGCGTAACAGCGAAGAAAACCGGAGTAATCCGGTTTTCTGTATTGTATAATTTGGTTATGGTTACTGAGAAAGAAGTAATTCAGGCACTATCGATACGAGATGCTGGAAAACGTGGCCTTGGAGCATTTGCGGTTTCGGTTATTTCCTTTATTATTTATCTTTTAATTCTTTTGGTCTACTATGGGTCGATTGATCCAAGGCAAGACGCCTCAATATTTACGTTTGTATTATTTATACTATTCATAATTGCTGACATAGTCATAGTCTATATTTTGTATTACAGCCCAAAAGCGCGAATAAAACATGGCGATACGATTCAGTTGATGATAAAGATATTTGGTAGCACTAAAGAAATAGCGAAAATAATGAGAAATATCGAGCTTGCCGATGAGGAGATCTTCGAATCTGGCGCCGTGAGAATGACGAAGGAATATCTCGTGAATCTGGAATATCCTTATTCTCTCATGCGCCTTAACGACATCGTAGCGGCCGAGGTTGTTCTTCAAGAGGGGGAGTTGCTAGGGGGATTCTTAAGAGTGAAAGATAGATATGGTCGCAAGTATTGTTTTGAAATCGATAAAGGTCTACAGCAGGCCCATCACCTCAACTGGCTAGTTCATAAATATGGAAAACGGCTAGACAGTCTAAATGATGAGGTAGTCGTTAAGATGTAGTTATTAACCAATTTTAGGAGAGTACAGGAATATGTTTACGGAAGAAGATGTGATTCAAATAATAAAGTCAAAATACACGGCTAGCGTAGCGCTCTATTATCTAACACTACTCGTAATGCCGGGGATGTTTATTTTGTTGACAATTGCCATGTTAGGCACGCGCAATCCTCTAGGTATTGCCCTTGTAGCTTTTATGGGTACAATCGCTTCGATTCTGACCGATCTTTTTCTTTACAAAAAAATAGTCAAACCAGCTATTAAGGAGCGAAGAGATGTTATGACCGATCCGGTATTTCGAATTTTTAAGACACCGGCCGAATTGACTGCTGCCCTGAACGAAGCGAAGCAGGCGGAAGCAGCCTACGAATTTAATAATATAAAAGTTACGGATAAATATATTGTCAGCTTCGACGACCCGCGTTCCATCATGCGTTTTGAGGACGTTGATTATTATGGATTCGGCAATGACCCTAGAAATAATGAAGGCACGGCATTAATTGTTGCAGATAATGACCACGAACGAACGTGTTTTTATAGTACGAATGGGGATAGCGAGGCGGCAAGGCATATTGCCGACCTTCTAGCTGAACGTTGTCCTAATGCTAAAAACAGAGCACTTGAACAAGGCTCTGTTGTTACGAAAATGTAGAATCGTTTTTTAAGCGTAGCGTACGATTAAGAGACCGCCTTGACGTACCGGAATTGGTTCATCTTCAGTCCAGTCGATTACTGTGGATGGAATATTGCCGCCAGATACACCTTCTACGACGGCGTCAATCTTTGGCAGGCGCTCGGCGACTTCTTTACTGCTACGGCATGGTGCTTCACCGCGCGGGTTGGCACTTGTTACGAGCAATGGTCCGGTTTGGCGAAGAAGTTCAAGTAAATATGGATGATCTGGAATACGGAAGCCGACACTATCAAAATGATCAAAATACGGATGTGAAAATGCACGACGTTTTGGCAAGATAAGAGTCAATTCGCCAGGGAAGTAATGACGTGCAAGATTCATGGTTTTACGATTGACGATAGCGTATTTCTTAATGTCTTCGACATCGGCTAGCATCATAGTTAGGACCTTTCCGCTTCCAATTTGGCGGTTTTTAAGGTCTAATAGTTTACGGATAGCTGCAGTATTGTCTAATTTCACAGCCAAGCCGTACACAGTTTCGGTTGGAACGCCCAAAATTCCACCTTTGTTTAAGGTGTTCTTTGCGTCCTCAATATACTCCTGTGAAACATATTTCATATAAGCTCATTATAGCACAAAATACTTAAAAAGTCAAGACAAAGCTTATGTTAGTTAAATAATGGTATACTGTAAGCATGAGCAAGTTGAATTATAAGGGCCCAGTGGTCCTAGTTGTGATGGACGGCGTAGGACTTCGCGATGAAACGGAAGGAAATGCTGTTAAACAGGCACATCTGGAAACCCTAAATCATTTATTAGAGAAATATCCCACAGCTAAACTTGGTGCGGCTGGCGAATATGTTGGCGTCCCCAAAGGAGACATGGGCAACTCTGAGGTCGGTCACAATGCGATGGGGGCTGGCGAAATAGTCCTTCAGCGCTCCGCCGCTGTTGAGCATGACGTTAACAGTGGTGCGATTTTTGACACCCAGACTTGGCACGAAATTATTGATCGTATCTATCAAAATAATTCAACTTTGCATTTTATGGGCATCTTTAGTGACGGGAACGTCCATTCTAACATTGCCCATCTCGAGAAGATGATGGCTCAGGCTAAGAAAGACGGCATTAGGCGCATCCGGGTACATACTTTGATCGACGGCCGCGATGTTCCGCCGCAAAGTGAACCAAAATATATTCAACGTCTCGAAAATTTTGTCCATGAACTTGGTGATCCGGATTATAGAATTGCATCAGGTGGTGGACGTATGGTGATTACTTGCGATCGTTACGAGAATGATTGGTCAATGGTCGAAAAAGGGTGGCACGTACATGTGCTTGGTGAGGGGCGCCAGTTTACAAGCGCTACTGAGGCGATTGAAACTTACCGCGCCGAAAATAAAGATTTACAAGACCAATATATGCCAGCTTTTGTTATCGCTGAAGACGGTCAGCCAATTGGCGAAATTCGAGATGGCGATGCAGTAGTTTATATTGATTTTCGTGCCGACCGCGCTATTGAAATGGCACAAGCTTTTACCTATGACGATTTTCCGCATTTTGATCGCGTCAGGCGCCCGGACGTATATTTCGCCGGTATGACCGAATATAATGAGGATCTCCACGTGCCAAGCCATGTTTTAGTTGGTTCACCAGTATTCGAGCACACTCTGACAGAGTATTTGGCTACTAAAGGAATTAAACAATACGCTATTTCTGAGACCGTTAAATTTGGTCACATTACTTATTATTTCAACGGTAATAGCTATCATGTACCAGACGGAGAAACCGATGAACAAATCCTATCATATACTGAGCCGTTCAATACGCGGCCTTGGATGAAGTGCGCCGAAATTACCGATAAGTTAATTGAGGCGATAAAGTCTGAGTCGTTTGATTTTCTACGTGTAAATTATCCAGGCGGCGATATGGTGGGGCACTTCGGTGAAATGGAGCCTACGATTGCCGCGATGGAGGCGATTGATATCTCTCTCAAACGCATCATAGAAGCAGTTGATAAGTTGGGTGGCATTACAGTTATTACGGCCGATCACGGCAATGCTGAGGAATTGCTTAATTCGGATGGTAGCCCTAAGACTGCCCATACTACCAATCGCGTCCCTTGTATCTTTGTTGATAATACTGAAAATGCAAATCTCTATAAAATCACTTCCGAAGATCGCGGTTTGGCGAATCTTGCCGCCACAATCGCAATGTTACTAGGTCAAGAACCTCACGATGCGTGGCTCCCTAGTATTATTGAAGAAAACGGTTCTTAGATGTTAAAATAAAACAAATTCTAACGGAGAAAAATCCTCATGCAGATCAATAAAGCTATTATTCCTGTGGCCGGATGGGGTACACGTCGCTTACCAATCACTAAAGTAATCGAAAAGGCCATGCTACCTATTGGCAACCGCCCGCTTGCGGACTACGTTGTTGAAGATTGTGCTAAAGCAGGCATTAAAGAAGCTTATATTGTTATCGACGAGAAACCATTCTCGCAAATTAAGGCTTATTATGAAGAAAACGCCAAGCTTAATGATTATCTTATTGCACGCGGCAAAGAGGATAAACTCTCTCTCACAGACACGAATCGTGATGGTCTTACTCTTCATTTTTATGCCCAAAAGAATGTTGATGAACGCTACGGTAGTGCCGAGCCAGTCGCTCAGGTGATTGAAGAGTTCGGTATTAATGAAGCCTGTGTAGTTTTGATGGGTGACGATTTTGTCTACAACAAGGATGGCTCTTCTGATTTGGTTCGCTTAATGGAGCTGGTTAAAGACGAAGACGAGTCGGCTATGCTTGCGGCTGAAATTCCGATGGAAGATGTTGAGCGCTACGGCGTACTAAAAGTTGACGATGGTATTCTTTCTGGTATTTATGAGAAGCCAAAGAAAGAAAATGCGCCAAGTAATCTGATCAATATTAGCAAATATATTATGTCAAATGAGCTTCTCCAGCGCATCGTGAAGTACTGCAAAGAGAACGATTTTGGACCTAAAGATCAAGAATATCTCATTACTGACCCAATTATCGAGCATATTAAAGCTGGCAAGAAAATCCACGTCATGCCAATTACGGGCGAATATCTTGACGGTGGCTCTCAAGAGGGCTGGCTCCACGCGAATAATGTAGTTTGTGGAGAATAAAATGCGAATTTCCGTACGCGTTAAACCTGGCACTAAGGGGATGACGCGTCTCGAAAAACAAGAAGACGGCAGCTATGTCGCCTTTTTGCATGAGCGCGCCCACGATGGCGAGGCGAATAAGGCACTTTTAGAGCTAATTTCAGATGAATTTCATGTAGCCAAAACGCAGATTTCAATTGTTTCAGGCGCCAAATCGCGCCAAAAAGTTATAGAATTTTAGTGTCTTTAATTTCGTCAGGGAGGTAATTTTTGTCGAGTTTAAAGCCGGCCTCCCATTTTTGGCCCTTACCAAAACCGAGATCTTTCATTAGTTTTGTCGGTGCGTTGCGTAGCCAGATTGGTACAGGGAGGTTAGCGGTATTGCGTGCTAAATCCTGCGCCGCATACCAAGCATCGGTGGTTTGACGCGATTTTTTTGATTTTGTCAGCGCCACTACAACGTGCGCCAGTATTAAGCCGCTTTCCGGCATACCAATTCGCTCAACTGCCATAAATGCATTTAAAGCTAAACCGAGTGCGCCATTGCCAGCCAGACCAATATCTTCAGAAGCAAAGATAACCATTCTACGTGCAATGAATTTCGGATCTTCACCGGCTTGCACCATACGCGCGAGGTAATATAGCGCCGCATCGGCGTCGCCGCCGCGCATTGACTTAATGAAGGCTGAAATATTATCGTAATGCTTATCGCCTTTTTTATCGTATCCGGGCACTTTGCGCCCAGCGGCTTCTTTAACTTCCTCGACACCTATTTTGGAAGATAGGCTCAGAGCTAATTCTAGGTCTCCTAGGGCGCTTCTGGCGTCTCCGCCGGATAATTCCGCTAAATAATCGATTGCGTCCTTAGAAACGCGTTTAGTGGCCTTTTCGGCCTTAATTGCGCGCTTTAGAACCTCAATGATGTCTTTTTTAGATAAATGCTTCACTATTACTACGCGACTACGTGACAATAGCGGGGAAATAACCTCAAAACTTGGATTTTCGGTCGTTGCGCCAATCAGGGTAATTAAACCGCTTTCAACGTGTGGCAAAAATGCATCCTGTTGCGCCTTATTAAAGCGATGGATTTCGTCTACAAAAAGAACCGTTCGCTGTTGCAAATTCCAATTCTGGCGCGCCCGTTCAACGACTTTTTCAACATCTTTTTTACCACTGGTGACGGCAGATATTTCAATAAAATCAGCCTTGAATTCTTTCGCGATAATGCGGGCAAGCGTGGTCTTGCCTGTGCCGGGTGGCCCCCAAAATATGATGTTTACCGGCTCCTGCTTACGTACGATTTCCGTCAAAATTTTGCCATCACCAATAATATCATCTTGGCCTAAGACTTCTTCTAGCTTTTGTGGTCGCATGCGTTCGGCTAAGGGCCTACGCGTGTCTTTCTCGTTCGAATTCTTTTTTGGCATAATTTAGCGTATCTATCTCTCTTCTTGTAAAAAAGTATGCGCCATAAAAGCCGATTTTATCAAGCTTAACCGTCTCAAGAGCCGCAATCGCGTCATCGAAAGTATCAAACCACTCCAGAGTGTCGCCATCTTCAATTTCGTCCGGCATCTGTTTTTTGCCGATAAATTTGTCTATGTGGCACAAGAACAGATATGCTTTTCCAATCATCTGCCACTGGCTGCGAATATTAATTTCATAGCCTAAAGCCTTGATATCTTTTACTTTATAGCCAGTTTCCTCCAGTAATTCGCGCTCGAGATTTTCGTAGATTAACTCATCTTTCTCGCGCCCGCCACCTGGTAATTTGTACCAGCCACGATTAACAGAATGGATTAGGGCTACTTGATTTTTGTCGTTCATCAGGACGCCACGCGCGCCTTCTCTTATCACAAAAGACGCCGGATTTTCGCCAGTATTCTTAAGACCGACAGTCTCATCGGTAATACGTGAAATGCATTCAGTCGGTAGCTTCTTGACCCAGAAATCTGTAAATTTATTATTTTTGTCATAATGGAACCATGCTTCGACTTTATTGCCGCGCAA
Source organism: uncultured Candidatus Saccharibacteria bacterium (assembly GCA_946537195.1). Taxonomy (GTDB): domain Bacteria; phylum Patescibacteriota; class Saccharimonadia; order Saccharimonadales; family Saccharimonadaceae; genus UBA2834. Next base: position 8,308 of record CAMNFE010000017.1, read on the forward strand.
CACCTCTGGTAACCAGTGTTCATTGTCGCCCCACATTCTCTCGAAAGGTAGTTTAGAAATATTCACCCACTCTGGCTTGATCTCGTCTGTTTCTTTTGGCTCACCTTTCCATTTCGTTGCCACAAAAATATGCATCATGTCGCGTTCTGGTTTGCCTTTGTAATAAAGATTGTCAAAAACAATATCGGCCATATGCTCCATCTCGGTTACTTTTACGCCGATTTCTTCAAAAGTTTCGCGCATTGCTGCTTCTTCGATGCTTTCGCCTTTTTCGACTTTGCCGCCGACGCTGGTGAGCTTTCCCATGCCGAAGCCGCGTTTTTTAAGACCAAGCAAAATCTTGCCGTCTTTCTTTAGCAATACCACTGCTGTGTGAAGCATTATTTAAACCTCTCAAATGTTTTATCTGTCATTGGTCGCATACGTAGCACGTATAATTTATTATTATCAAATGCCCAGTCTAGACTAAATTCTCCGTCTCTAAAACGATCCTCGATTTTGCGCACTAGTGAATGTAGCTGAGAAATTTGTCGAGGAGAAAGGCATATCTCGTCTTCGGATTCGCTCTCTAGAGAAAGTGCGCCGGTGCGCTTTTTGACGATTATCATATCTGGCTCCGATTCGCCACTTAGAACGGTATGATTCATCCAAAGATTCGCCTCGATCAACATCTCTTTTTTGTCGCCCGTTACGGGGTTTATTGAATGAATCGTGCCAGACACTTCCGCATCAAGGTCGCGTTGTACCACAATTGCCACTAAGCGACCTCTTCTTGCGGCATTTTGCTGCATATAGCTGATTGTATCGAGCAGGGCATCGCGTTCAACTTTTCTAATCACCTCAGATTCGTAATCGTGCGCATTGACAGAGGAGCGGAGGATAACTTTATCGAGTTTTAGTCGATCAAAAATTGTTAGCACTTCATTGCTAACTCCCATCTCGAGCTTTTGCCCTATCGGAAGAATGAAGCCGTCTACGATTCGCACGTTACATTTGGCGAGTTTTGCTAGTTGTGCTCCAAGTTGGCCGACAATTTCAGGATTATCTGTTTCGTCTAGCATTAATACTTTACTCATCACCTTAATTTTAACATAGTCTGCTCATGCTAATTTTTTTCTGCTAAAATAGAATTAAGGAAAAAAGGAGAAAAAATGGAAGGAATAATAGGGGTATTAATAGTAGTAATTTTGCTGATTGTTGTGCCTGGTTTACGCGTCGTCCGTCAGTTTGAGCGCGGCGTCGTCTTTACACTTGGTAAGTATACCGGCATCAAGAGCCCTGGTCTTCGTGTAATTATCCCTTACATCCAGACCATGCAACGCGTTGATGTGCGTACTACGCCAATCGACGTACCAAAACAGGAAGTTATTACAAAAGATAACGTTACTGTAGGCGTTGATGCTATCGTCTACTTCCGTGTACTTGACCCAAGCAAGGCCTTGCTTGAAACCACGAACTATATCTATGCAACCACCAACTTTGCACAGGCTGCACTTCGTGATATTACCGGTAACTTCGAGCTTGACGAACTTCTCAGCAAGCGTGACGAAATTTCCGCCCAGATTAAGGAGATCGTCGACAAAGAGACTGATAAGTGGGGTATCGATATCGAGAACGTTAAGCTTCAAAACATTGAGCTTCCGGGCGACATGAAGCGCGCTATGGCAAAACAAGCCGAAGCTGAACGTGAACGCCGTGCGGCGATCATCGTAGCAGATGGTGAAAAGGCGTCCGCTAAAGCCGTTTCTGAAGCTGCTCACCTCTTGGCGCATACTCCAGGTGGTCTCCAGATTCGTACTCTTCAAACTCTTGAGAAGATTTCATCGGATCCATCCCAGAAAACCGTTGTATTCTTGCCAAATGATATTAAAGGCATCATCAGTAAGATGCAATAAGCATCAAAAAGCCACCCCGAAAGGGGGTGGTTTTTTATTGGTTTCTATTTCGTAGTCAAACCAGCTTGAAGCATTAATTGTACCTGTTCCCAGTCATTGTCTGGATTCCAGTTGCCGGCAAAACCGCTGGTTGAGAATTTACCAAATGAGAAATATGGAACACCGCCATCAATAATATTGGCTGCGCGATTGGTATTCTTTTCGACCTCTTTAGCAGTTTCGTGATTATCCATACAGCTCTTGAAACTTGCTTCGTCTAGACCAGCATCTTTTGCGGCTGTGTAGAAATAGTCCATTGGGAGGTCTGGGATGCGCTCGGATTCTTTACTGACCCCAATACCCTTAGAGTGGTAATCGTCCCAAAGCTTACTTAGCATCTTGTGGTAGAAATCCCAGAATTTTTCTTGCTTTGCGGCGCAATATGAGCCTTCAGCGGCCGGTAGGCTATTATTCGAGTGTCCGGACGCATAATTCATGTCTGTCATGCGAATCTCGAAGAAAATTTTCTTTGCCTCTAGCCAATCTTTCTCGAATTCTTCTTGATGTGCCACGACGGCGTCAGAAAATTTGTCACAATAAGGACAGAACAAATCGGTATACATGATGAAGTGATGCTCAGCCGTCTCCTTATTGCCTAAAGTCATTGCTGGATTCCAGGCGGTCATATCCGGCTTTGCTGGATTTGCTACGTTGTAGATTATTAAAGCAAACAGAAAGCCCACTACTAGCAACACAGCGATTGCTCTAATTGCTTTTTGCATGTTTTTTCTCCTTATAGTTTTTACTACTGATAGTGATAAAGCTCACATAACCTAACCTAATTACGGTATAGATTAAAAGGAAGAAGGCCAAAATGGTCAAGATTCTGCTGACGCTTTCTGCCGCCGCCATTGCTCCAGCTGTACCGGCTATAGCGGTCAAGATAGGAGTAAGAAGGGAAATGCCACAAGTTGGGCAGCCCAAAGCTACAAATCCGAAGATAGCGCCAATTCCGCCCGTACTGGCACCGTCTAGGGCAAAATCTTTCTTTCGATTGCGCCAGGCAAAAATGAGTAACATAATCGTCAATGCCTGCAGTAATGACAATAAGATGATCAAAATGCCATAAAGATCGGTGAAGTTGTCTAAAATTCCTACGCACACCCTGCCTAAGAGGGCCATTTTGGCTCCAAAAGGAATACCAGAGCAGAGTAGCGCCCAGTTCCCACTTCCATCTTTGAAAAAGCTCAAGATAAATAGGAAGACAAACAAAGATATCAAGAAACTCGCCAAGTATTTCGGGCGCTTCAACAGATAGCCAATACTTATCATCGCGAATTTAGTGCGGTCGGCAACGGTTTCTGCAAAATTGGCGATTTTCTTTCCTATTTTTCTGAAGACCATAATCCGTGAATATTACAGAATGCATATGCGCGTAGTTTACCGTCGTCAAATCTCATATCATTAAATGTTGCGACAGGTTCAGAAGTCAAGCCAAGTTTTTGAATCTCGACACGATCACTATCGGTAATAGCAATCCATTCAATGCGATGTTCTGCAGACATTGGATGAGCTTGAATTCCGACTTTTACGGTAACCTTGCCGTCATTATTTTCAATGATTGGGATATGTTTTTCGGCTCCCTCATGCAATTTATTTGCTTCGATAATTTCCATGCTTGATCCGCAGCAAGTCGGCGTCACGTTTGGGTCAATCAAAGTCAAAAACAAATTGCCACAAGTATTACAACGGTAAAACTTAAGACCTTCTTGTTCCATTTAACCTCCTTAATAGTTATCTTAATTTTAGCATATTTTCAGAAGACTGGCCATTTTAAGCATAATTATATTTCACAATGAAAATTAAAAAAGTAAATAGATTTTCGAAATCTACCCCTGTTAAATTTGAAAAAATAATACAATAAAAATTATAAAAATCAACATTGACACTAAAACTGCTTGCGCTAAAATATAAGTAGAACCATGTTCGGACGAAGTTGAGAGATCGCCCGAGCGCGGTCTGGGAGATAGTGTATAAAAGTACCCCGCCCCGGGGGTATTTTTTATTTCTGCTATACTATTTTTATGGCGCGCAAAAAACGACTAACTACTTTAGAAAAAACGGAAGCTGCTGTTCTGGAGCATATTCCGGTTAAATATCAGAAATCAGTAATAGGAGTTTATCGCTTTGGCCGCGTTATGAATATCGTTGGTATTTTAGGCATGATATTCGCTCTTATATCTGCTTTTATAATCTATTCGGCCCAAAAATCTTTGGATGTAAATACTATTATCGGACACGTTGTATTTTTTGCCTTGATGCTAGGCTTGGCTGTTTTAGGAGCTAACTACTCGAAAGTTAAGCTAAACCCTCCTTTAATATTTGGCTGGGCTATTATTATTGGCTTTATTAGCCTTATACTAACTATCTTCTTTGGAGTTATTCTTTATGGTATTTTAACTACCAATCTAGGTGCTGTTTATGGAGAATTAACAATTGCTCTTGTGGCCTCGGTTGTTTGCGCCTTATTTACGATAACTGCCGTTATTCTCCTTAGTGCAGTATATTATCTGCTTTTTGCTCATAAGGGATTCATGAAGTGGTATAAAGGATACGCAAAACGCAATCATATTGGCGAAGAAGCAAAGCTTGTTAAAAAGAAAAGCAAGAAAAAGACTGAAATCTACAGCGACGACGATCTATAGAGACAACAAAAATGGCGCCTTTAGGGCGTCTTTTTTGATATGGTGCGGGTTAAGAGACTCTAACTCTCGACCTCTTCCTTGGCAAGGAAGCGCTCTAACAACTGAGCTAAACCCGCTCATTTCTGTAAATTATATGCTAAAAGCTCTCAAAACGCAACACTATCATTAATGACTCGTTGCGCAAACGAGGCCGCTACCTTCTGATTTATAGATAAGAGTAAAGGTTTCATAGGTTGCCGCTTGTTTATATTGGTCATCTTCACAGTAAGTTTTGTGGCAAACCGCTAAATTGCCGTATGGCTGCTTATTTATTTTTCCAGCCTGCTCCCTACAGGATGCCCCATAGATTGCCGTTGCAAAAACGTGATACTCCTTTCCAGTTGAAGGGTCGGTTAATCCAGGTGCGTATTTTTTGATGAAAGCATTCCACTGCTGAAGTTCCGAACAAGATGTTCCGGACATAAAACATGGCCAGCCTTTACGTACGCCCGAGGTTGCCGTTCCGGGCAATCTACCGCTGTTATGGGTGCGATATTGTGCAGCGGCAGCTAAAATCTCTGCAACGTCATTTCTGCGTTGCGTATCGCGCCTTGAACGTTGGAGTGCTGGCAGAGCGATGAATACCATCACGAATATAAGGCCTGCAATCGCAAGAACGAGTACTACCTCGATAATTGTAAAACCTTTTTTCCTTTTACCCATGGAGGCCTCCTACTATTCTTATGGTTATTATATAAGCGATTATCAGATAAGTAAAATAATATATAATAACGCTATACATGGATAGAGAAGTAGATTATTCAAAACTAAAAATACCCACCCACGTCGCCATTATCGTAGACGGAAATGGTAGGTGGGCGAAAGAAAGAGGGCTATCTCGTCTCAGAGGTCACGATGCGGGGTTCGACAACTTGCGCGAGCTCATACGATACATTATGTCGCGCGGTGTGAAGGTTCTGAGCCTCTACGTATTCTCGACGGAGAATTTCAAACGTGCGCAAGAGGAAGTTGGCCATTTAATGGACCTCTTTGTACTGATGTATAAAAAAGAACTCAAGACTTTCATGAATGACAATATTAAAGTGGTTTTTTCTGGCCGAGACGATCCACTTCCGAAAAACGTCATTAAAGCTAGAGATGAATTAGTTGAAGCCACTAAGAATAATACTGGTGGGGTTGTAAATTTTTGCATGAACTATGGCGGGCGCGCCGAAATTATGGACGCTGCTAAGAAAATTGCCAAATCCGGGGTCGATGTTGATTCTTTAACCGATGAAGATTTTCGCCATTACCTCTATCAAGACCTTCCAGATATTGATCTTATGATTCGTACTAGTGGGGAACTGCGTTTAAGTAACTTTTTATTGTGGCAAAATTCGTATGCAGAATTTTATTTCCCGAAAATAAAGTTCCCAGATTTTCATGCCGAAGATTTTGATCGGGCAATCATTGAATACACTTCGCGCGATCGTCGTTTTGGTGGCATCAAAAACAATTAATTGCTTATGTTAAAATAGAGTCATAAAGAGGATTACTATGGCAAAAGCGCAGAAAAAGAAGCAAAAATTGATAGAAGAAGCTTATAAGATGAAGCCGATGGTAATACTTGTTTTGATTGTATTTGTCTGTATAGTGGCAACCTTAGTCATCGCTTTTACTCAGATTGATTTTGGTGCAAAAAAGGTTAACCCTAAGGCTATCGACTGCATGCCACCAATGAGCCAAAGCGAAACGGACTGTCTCGATAAAGGCGAATGTTATTGCGTAACTTATTAATAAAAAAGACGACCGCGAGGTCGTTTTTTTGTTGGTGCCCGAGATGAGACTCGAACTCATAATCCGGTAAAGGAAGCGGATTTTAAGTCCGCCGCGTATACCAATTCCGCCACTCGGGCAGGCACAATGTTGTTAATATGGAGGTGCGTACCAGAGTTGCACTGGTCTACGCGGTTTTGCAGACCGCTGCGTAACTGCTCCGCCAACGC
>CAMNFE010000018.1 GCA_946537195.1 uncultured Candidatus Saccharibacteria bacterium
TCTGCTGGAGTTTCTTCTACTGGGGTTTCGACAGCTTCTGGAGCGGTCTCAAGAATTTCTTCTTTGGCTTCTTCTTTTTTAGCCATAAAATATCCTTTCGCGGTACAAACGAGCTTCGCTCTCCCGACCTTAAATTTTAACTCATTAAATTTTATCATAAAACGGGTACAAAAGCAAGAAAAAGCGCCGTGGCCCAAAGGGCTACAGCGCTATGTTGTTGATAATAGCAAAGATCACAATGCCAAGAGAAATCGAGTCGAGCCTATCCAGGTAGCCACCATGGCCTTTCAATGGCCACTCCAGCCACTTAACGACTGAGTAGTGAGCTAAGGCTTCTCCCGAATCCTTTAGTCCAAGCTGACGCTTTGATGCTGAGCCAAGAATGTCACCAATCTCTGCGATTGGCCCGCCTAGGATGATATACGCAATAATTCCGGGCGTAAATGCAATCCCAAACAGTTTACAGACAATGAATCCTGCAAGCCAAGCAATCAGTACGCCGCCTGCGTATCCTTCCCAAGTCTTTTTCGGCGAAATCTTCTGTAGTGAGTGGACGCGATGCTTTCCAATAATTTTCCCGAAAGCAAAAGCTCCTACATCGGAGAAGATACACACCAATCCGACCAGTGCCGCCTCGTCGCGCTCCATAAACAAGAGTGCGATCATGGCGAAAAACAGGATCAGCAGTTGCAAAGCCCAGACGTCGCGCGGCTGGCAGGCGTTTGGCTGCATGCGCCAATACTCGCCATAAACGACGATGCATATTTCTGCGGCCGCCATTGCGCAACAGCAGAAGAGCAAAAAAGTGAAAAATTCGCCGTTCCAGCCGAAATAAAACAGGCATAGTGCTGCTATTATCCAAAAAGCTCCAATTACTCTCCCTCTCATAATCTCTCACCCCCGTTTGTCAGATCAGGCGCCACTTGGCGCATGAAAGTAATCAGCTTTTATTATTATAACATACAACTGCATAAAATCAATAAAAGGGGGCGCCTTAAAACAGGCGCCCGAAACCGAGTAGTAGGATATAGAAGATGATTGCACACGATGCCGAGTCCATGCAGTCTAAGAAGCCGTGCCTTGAGCGCATGACTGTTTCGATTTTGCCGAGAACCGGTTTATCAAGCAAACGCTCGTTCGAATGCTTGATGCTTAGCTCGCGTTTTGTGCCAGAACCCAGTAGGTCACCCGCTGCACAGACGACGAAACCGAACGTTACAAAGAGAATATTAGGCAGGTTAATCGGCATTCCCATAACATGGAGGCCAATCCAGCCGAGTATCCAAGTAGTTACTAATTCTCCGAAATAGCCAACCCAGGTTTTATTTGGCGACAATTTCTTAGTAAATGATGGTTTGCTTTTGCCGAAAATGCGACCAAAGAATAGGCCGCCAGCGTCGGAGGCCATAGCGAGCCCGAGACAAAGCACGAACTGCTTTCCGTCTAGATGATAGGCATGGACTAAGACAATGGCTAGCAATAGAGCTACGGACATGAAGCCGCTGAAATAGCACCTTTCTTTGAGATTATTTGCATCGGTCTCGTAGGCTGATATAAATATCTCTACGAGCGCCATCAGCAGACATGCCGTCAGAATCCAACGCATCAATACCGCATCCCAAATGAATGAAGCCACGAACATGACCACGCCAATAATCAACGTATCGATAGTCGCAGTCTTTACGGTTAGCCGCTCCACAAAAATCACCCCTTCCTGATAATGTACAATGAAATATATTATATCAATTATTGGCCAAAAAGTCAAATGTAACAGATAAGGAGCAACAAAAAACTCCCCACTAGGAGGAGCTTTTGTATCAATTATTCAACAACTTCAACGCCCATCGAACGTGCGGTGCCGGCAATGATCTTGCAAGCGCCTGCTTCATCGATAGCATTAAGTTGATCTTTCTTGATTTCGGCAATTTCTTTGATCTGAGCCATGGTGATTTTGCCAACCTTTTCGGTATTTGGCTTGCCACTACCTTTGTCTAGTTTGATTTTCTCACGAATGAGATCGTCAACTGGCTGACCAAGGCATACCCAGTCAAAAGTATGATCTTCGTAAACCTTAATGTGAACGATGACGTTCTTGCCCATGTATTCTTTGGTAGCTTCGTTAAATGGGTTGATGAATTCCATCATGTTAAGACCCCACTGACCAAGGGTGCTACCTACTGGAGGTCCAGCTGTTGCTTTACCGCCAGGAATGCGCAACTTAAGGTTGCCGATGCATTTTTTACCTGCCATATTTTTAATATTCCTTCTCCGGCTTTGAAGCGCTTCGCCGGAAATTACGTTTAATTAAACGTGCGTAACGCGGATAATTATACCTTATTTTCAGATATAACACAAGCTTAAGTTGACTTATCTAGGTAAAAATGAGACAATGTTTAGCGCCTTGCATAAGTAAGGCAGCCCCTAGGCCAATACCTTGTATTGGCAGATTGGAGGACGCCTATGTCCAATATCAATCGCTCTTTTTCAATTACAAACGAAAGGATACTCGACTATCTGGCGAGTGGCCAGTTTGCGCAAGACCTCGAGGGGCTGGCGCTCTATGACGACTCGAAGAATGTAGATACAGATGCGTTGTTTGCAGTAATTCGACGAGTAGAGTTCATCTTGCCGGACTACGAAAACGCCCTGGCTGAGAGTTTTTCTAGTGGTAATAACCTGGATTTGGATCCAAACCGCACGGTGTACGCTATTACGGAAACTCTCATACCTGCGCTTATTCGCGTATTTAGCCTACATCACCGTCAGTTGAACCGCAGCGAGTGCGAGCAGGCAAAGATTATGTTGTCGCTCATTGTCTCGAAATGCAGTGGAGTTCGAACGCTGGTGACGTGTTGGCTAACAGATCGTATCTCGGCTGAAAGTGCCGTAGACTACGACGTTGGGATTGTTTTATCGTAGTATGTCCATGTATCTTTTCGCGAGAAGGGGCTTAGCCCGGCAGTTTTTGCCGGGCTTTTTCATGCTTATGCTGGGCGGTTTCTTTTTTTTATCAAAAAACGACCCTTGAATGGGCCGTTTTTTAATTAATCGTCGATTTTCTTTACCTGAAGCGCATCGAGCTCAACTGCGGTCTCGCGACCAAACATCGATACGAGCACTTTGAGCTTACCTTTATTAGCATCAATCTCGGAAATCGTACCCTCAAAGCCCTTGAATGGACCATCGGTAACAGATACAACTTCGCCAATTTCGTAGTTGACGGTGAATTTTGGATCTTCAACGCCCATGCGTTTCTTGATTTTTTCGATTTCTTTGTTTGAAACTGGAGTAGGTTGAGTGCCGGTACCTACGAAACCGGTAACACCTGGCGTATTACGGATGATGTACCAGGTTTCATCGGAAAGACACATCTCAACGAGCACATAGCCCTGGAAAATCTTTTTATCGGCAACACGGCGTTTGCCATTCTTGATCTCAATTTGCTTTTCTTTTGGAACGATAGCGTCAAAGATCTTGTCTGCTAAATCAACACTACCGATACGTTGCTTGATGGAATCGGCCACTTTGTCCTCGTAGCCAGAGTAGGTGCTAATAGCATACCACGCGCGTGACCCATCATAACGGTTAACTGCCATTTATTTTTTCTCCTAAATGTTAATAACTTGTTTAAAGAGGAATGTAAAGAGCGCATCGAGCAACATGATGATTGCTGCGATAAGAATTACATATACGATTACTGAAAGAGTCATCTTCCAGGTAGATTTGCGGTCTGGCCAACGGACTTGGCGAACCTCTTGGAATGATTCCTTTACATAACGACCAATTGCGGCAAATGGGCGGAATAGGAAGAAGACTTTCTTGCCTTCTTTTGCAGCCTTTTTCTCGGCGCGTTTTTCTGCCTTTTCTGCTTTTTTGGCGGCCGCAGCTTCTTTGGCGCGGACTTTCTTATTCTCGCTATTCTTTGCCTTAACAGAGACTTTGCGAGTAATTTCTGCGTCGTCGGATTTGTCGGCTTTCTTTGGGCCGTCATCCTTTGCTTTAATTCTAGTTACGTTTGCCATTAACTACTCCCATTAAAAATAGTCCTTTCGGACTCTTGTCAAGAGTATATCAAAGAACCGGCACTTTTGCAAATACCGGTTTCTTTTTAAAACAGATAATTTAGATAGTCTCTCATCATGCGCGAACCAGAACAGATGTCTAGATACGCCTTTAGTTCTTTATGAATCCAATATTCGAGTTCGCTGTCATTATTCCAAGCCTTAGCTGCAACTTCCATTTGCCTGTAGAGGTTTTCCGTCTCTTGTTTTTCGTTCTTACCCTCGATAGTCAAATAGTTATCGGAAGGCATATCAGCCACGCCGCCATCATGCGTAGATATTAGGAGCCCCATATTGGCGATATCTTTCATCCAGCTTGTACCGCAGGCTTCAAGGCCGACAATAGGTGTATTAATTGAACTGTTTGCGCCGAGCGATAAGCCAAGACCTAGCTCCTCATCATAATCAGGAAGATAATGTACGCGTTCTTTAAGAATAGGATGATTATCAATAATATGAAGCGTAGACATTAACTTTGCGAACATGGTGGAATCTCCCATATGAACGCGACCAGCTAGAATATAATGTGCATTATTTTCTTCGAGGATTCTAGCCAAGCGGTCAGGATCGTTAAAAGGCAGAGTAGGGCGCTTATAATCTACAAAACGACGCTTAAAATCAAACAGAAAAGCATCTTCTGGAATATGAACTTTGTTTCCGTATTGGTCGGTGCGGTGCTCGAGAATTTCGTTTAGACGTTTACGGCCAATAGTTTTAAGGCGACGGATATCGCTTGCGCTAATCTTGTCGACGGCTTCTTCAAAATCATGTGAACTTGGCAAATCAAAACGATCAAGTACGCCATGATCATGGTAATAAGTCATAATTTCTGGTAAGACCCAAGTTCTAAGATGAATGCCATTTGTGACGCTCTTAAATTTAATCTTAGAACCGTTAATATCATGATAATTTGCAACACGCGCATGTAGCTTAGAAACGCCGCTACGAAGTTCCGCAATCTCTACGGTCGGAGTAGAGAGGCGAATAACACCATTGGTAAATTTATCAGATAGCCAACGTTGGACCGCTACAGACTTAATATTTGGGAAAACATACTGTTCAAACTGTTTGTAATGGAAAGTTGCTTCCGCAGCCTGAACGAGCGTATGGTTCGTATATAGTGTATGCTTGCGCGTATAAACTACCGCCTCGTAGAAATCCATACCGGAGCTAACTAATTCGTCAAGACGCGCAACGGCCGCAAAGAAGGTCGCTACTTCGTTTAACTGAATTACGGCTGGGCGGAGGCCAACCATCTTGAGAGCTTGATATCCGCCAAATCCTAACGCTACCTCTTGGTAGAGACGGTGGTCGGAACCAGATTCTCCAGAATATAATTCGCCAAAGTTTGGTTCGGTAATGCAAAGGAAACGTGAAGAACCAAGTTGTTTCTCGATAACATCAAGCTCGACAGCGCTGGTTGCGGTCTTAATTTGTACAGTATCAACAAAATTAAAGCCAAAATTATGATAATTACGCTCTTCGTGATAATCAATCTGTTCCATGTTTTGCATCTTCTGATGCGATTCCCATGGATAGAAAGGTGTCACTAATACAAAAGGAACCTGTAATTGCTCGGCCACTCTACGCATATCCGCGGCCAATACGCCAAGTCCGCCGCCGCCGCGAATACCATTCGATTTATCATAGGTTTCGATGGTCCAATAACAATACGGGCGACTAGCAGAGAGTTTATGAGTAAGACGCTCGCGTTTAATTGCCTGGTAATATTCTTCTACCTCCTCTACAGACTCAAGAGGATGATATATTACCGGATCTATGTTATTTTCTTCCACCCTTATTCCTGTTTGTAATTTCTTATGCTTTTATCCATTTTATCATAGCAGGAAAAACGAAAAAATACCACCCAAAAGAGTGGTATTTGAAGGGAATTTTGCAAGGTGCTAGGATATAAACTTTTTACCATCGATAATGATGGCGCCAGTTTCTTGATTAGGGTTCTCTGGAGTTTCTTCGACGATTTCTGTTTTGTGACCAAAGAGGTCTCCAGCAATAGCTTCTTTAATAACGACCCCGATAATCATCAAGGCCATTAAGCCAAAACAGATAATCACCACTAAGAAAGAGAACAATTTCTTTTCACTCATATTATCACCTCACTTTGAGCGAAATTGCCGCAAGGGCTACTTAAATTATACAATCAAAATACAAAAAATCAACAGACATGAATAAAGGCCGTCGTAAAACGGCGGCCCCATTCTAATGAGATTAGTTTTCTTCAAATGGACAGACAAATCTGCCACCCCCTGTCGCAATTAAAGCTTTCGCAATGTTCATTAAGAACATCTCTTCGAATTTTCGCCCCGAGTTCTTCTCGCAGCGCTGGCGGACATTTTCGCGCGCATCTTGCATCGAAAGAGCTTCGCCGACACCTACGCGATACACTCGAAACAAATTCAGCCCTCTCGTGTAATTTTGCGGCGGTACATTGCAGACGGCCAGAAAGACGCATTCTTGAACTTTGCTACGAATTAATGCCGATGCGAGCAAAGTCATAGTCTGCGGCTCAATCTTTTCGTCGCCGTGCAGGACTTCTGCGGTCTTGAATACGTATTGCTGACGCGTGGCGCTCGGAGCGACCCAAACATTATCGTCAGCCTTGATGAATTCTGCACACTTTTCTAAGTAACGGAGATTCAGGCTCGTCGCTAGATTGTCGATAGTACTCAGGGTCTCCTTGTCTGCCTTCTTCGCCATCTTGTTGCGCGTAGAAGGAGTTAAGATCGGCATTATGTAAATACCGAGAGCCTCAAGTTCATTCACAATCGGCATCAGCGCCTCAAACCACGGTAGATTGACGGGAAAAAGATTGCGTTGATACCTGTAATGGACAATGCAAATATAGATAAAACGCAAGATTTCACCGAGACTTGGGTGATTAAAACCAACTACCATTCCAGACTCTGGGTGGGGAAATAGTCCATAGCAATCTACCGGCGTCATAACCTTCAGTAGTTTGACAGTTCGCTTGAACGCCTTCGAGCTGTAACGGATCCCGTTCTGTCCCATCAATCTCAACTCGCCAGTCAGTCCGGTGAGGCAAATGATTAGCCTGCAAACCAGTCCTGTAGCAATCATGCCCGCGCGAAGTTTCCAAAAGCCAAGGCTCGTTAGGATGGAAAATTCGCGCATTCTTAGGCCTGCGATTAGTTGTTTCGTGCTCGTGTTCCTAATCTCCTCCAATGACAAACGTCTCATTGAAGCACCCCCTTGAAATAAATGTACGTTCACAAATTGAACAGCTCTAATTATACCATAAAATTTGACAAAACAGCATAAAAATATTAAAATATCCATCGAGTTTTTTGCTGGTACCTTGAAAGGATGTGATGGATATGCAAAAGACTGACTATCCAGAGAACCACCACTACGCACAGCGCGGAGTTGACCGAAGCAGTCTCGGCTGGACGGACAGGTACGACACGCAGTATGGCCACACCTGTCTGTACTGCCGCCTCGAGCTTCATGTCGGAGATCATCTGTTCCGCAAACGCGGCGGATCGAGCAAGGCAATGCTGCCGGACGAGTTTGACTATCGCTATGAATCCTTGGCGATGTCTCTCGGCGTCTATGTGATGCCCGATAAGATTATCGGCGCTCTCCTGGGCAACTTCTACGATCAGGTTGAGAACGATGTGATTCGTTTCCGTATCTCGGAAGATTTTCCGACTCATACCGTAATCTTCTGGGAGTACGACGAAGAGACGCTTAGGGCTATCAAGGCCCTGGAGCCGACGGCGATTTCGGTTTCGCCGAATATGAAGTGGTTCCAGGCCGTCTTTTCGCTCGCGCGCAAGAACGACGTTGGTCCGTCCGACAAGTTCTACGACGACTTTTACGACCTGGAACCCGATGCGGCCGATATCTATGGTTCGCACTGGGGCGAGGACCTGCCCGAGAGCGAAATCATCTCTGAACGCTTGCATGTCTGTGGCTTCTAGAAAGTGCGCCCCGACCGTTATGGCCGGGGCCTTTGCTTTTTATGAAAGATTGTATTAAAATGAACAAGACCGTTGGGGATTCGCCAAGTGGTAAGGCAGTGGGTTCTGGTCCCACCATTCGGGGGTTCGAATCCCTCATCCCCAGCCACGAAGAATAAAAATATACCCGAAAGGGTATTTTTTGTTCTCCGTATTTTGAAAAAGGATTCGCCTTATTTTTCGTTCGTCGTGTTGGTTGTCGTCTCGGAAACTAATGATTCCGTTGCTTCTTCGCTTTTTGGCAGCAACAATGAGATTAGTGCTGCCATCAATACCCACATTACTATACCTATGACAATTTCTAGTAACCGTTTTTTCGCTTTCAAAATTTGTTCAGAATTATCGCGTGCGGTCATTATGAGATAGCCGCACCAAATAATTCCTATCGTGCCTAACACTGTGATACCGACCGTAAAAGTTCCAATTACAAAACTTAAAATGTCTTTTATCGTAGCCTCGCCATTCGATTCTGTCTCTTTACACCAGAAGGAAAGGATTGTCGCGCATTGATGGTCATTATCTGGGGCAAGTTGTACGGAACTTTTATTATCGCTATCGTTGTCAGATTGGGCCGCACCGCCGCTTGAACCACTTGAACTTGCGCTAGGTTTGCTCGAAGAAGAATTGTCGTCAGAATCTTTTGCTTTCTGCTCTAAAGCGGGAAGGGTAAAATTGGTTATTCTATAAAGGTTTAAGTTGTGCGGGTCGCTATATTTGTTGTCGTTTCTTTTTGTGGCAGTCGTAAAGTATATTTTTCCTGTGCTACCGTCGACAAATACAGCTTCCAATTCGCCACCGCATGAAGGTTTTAGGACTTTATATTCTTTGTTGTTTTTTCTGATTTCGATACGGTTGGCGCTTGCATATCCCCTTAAAAGATAAACGCCATATACGGTTAGGTCTTGCCATTTAGTGCTACTAATATTCCCGCCACTCTTTTTGCGATTATCCCAGTCAGGCGGCAAACTACCGCATTTTGAATTTGAAACCTTTTTTGCTTCAATACTGTCAAAACAAACGCTATTGCTAGGATGAAAATCAATTACCCTAAAATATTGCGATCCCCATACGGAATCGGTGATATTAGCGTGCCCGACGTCGACGTTATGAATAATCTGCTTACAATTAGTTATACTCGGCCAGTCGCATCGATATATATTAGTTTTGCCGCCATTTAGCTTTCCATCGGTGTAGATAAAATATTTGCCCGCAATTGTCGCACTGTTGCCGACCGCGGCCAACGGAATGGTTTTAACGCGTTTTATGGTTACGTGAGTATCGCCGAGAGCTGAAACGGTGTTGCTATTAAGAAAAATTAAAGCAAACGCACAAGTAATCGAGAGCAAGAAAATGGTTGATAATAATGATTCTTGTCGCCATCTGCCCATATAAAAATATTAGCATAATCAATTACTTCATTTTTTATAAAAAGGGCACGCAACACCTAACAGCATTGACTTTTACGCCATTTTGTGGTATAATGATAGTATCTTTCTGGCACCTTGTTAATCTTTGCAGATACATGAATGAGGAGGTTTCCATGGCAAAGATATTGATATATCAGTTGTATCCAATCGCGTGGCCAAATGGCCTCCCGGAAATGACTCGGCACATCAAGACGATTGCGGATCTCGGCGTAGATTTTATCTGGGTAAGCCCACTTTACCCGTCTCCGCGTTTCGATCATGGCTACGACGTATCCGATTACAAGAAGGTTGATCCTCGTTTCGGATCAATGCAGGATTTCGACAATTTCGTGAAGGAGGCGCACAGGTACGGCATTGGTGTAGTGATGGACCTGGTCCTGAATCACACCTCGACACAGCACAGCTGGTTTAGGAATAACCCTGAGTTCTATTGTTGGTCGAATACGGAGCGCAATGGTTGGAGAAACCTCTTCGACGGAGGGTCCGCTTGGCGCTACGATCGACGACACAGTCAGTACTACTTGCACCTTTTCCACGAGGAGCAGGCGGACCTGAACTGGTTCCCTAAAGGCAAGATCAATGACGAATTGGTCGAAGAATTTCGCAATATTGTTGACTTCTGGACACGGAAGCATGGCGTAGATGGCTTCAGACTTGACGTGCCGCAGAGTATCAACAAGGATCTCTCGAGCAAGACGCTTGAATTCTCCGATTTGCTTTTTGGAGATGAGGCGGCAGAAGTCGTCAATGCAGTCTTCGGGCGTTACAATAGCGATCTTTTCTTGATATCGGAGTGTTTTGATCCGACATTCGGAGAAATCATCGACTACTACGCTAAGAATACGCCAATTAGCGGTCTGTTCAATGTCATGCTGAAGGAAACAATACGCGAAGGAGAGGAGGTTTTTAGAGAAGCTTTCGAAAAGTCGGTCCAAAATGAGAACTTCATCTTGGATCTCGAATCGCACGATTCGGCAAGATTCACGTCAGCATCAGGCTGGGACGCAAGTAAGATTCTTCGCATGATGTTTGAATCGTCTGCAGACGCCATTTGTCTGTATCAGGGGCAAGAGCTTGGACTCAAGAATCCTGGCAAAGACGAGCTTCCCGATGAACAGATGCTTGCGCTCGACGCCCAAACCGCCATGCGCGTTCGGTGCGGTTCAAATCCGGACGACGAACGTCCGTTCTCGCGCGCAAATGCGCGTATCCCAATTCCTACAGATCAGTACGATATACAAAGAAAGGGGGCAAATTCCTGCCTAAATCGGGCCATGTCGTACATAGACGCTTGGAAACAACGCTGAATAACCTTGCCCGCGCTGCACTTTGGCGCGGGCTTTCTTTTGTGCTATTATTTAAGCATGAGCGTATATCATCTTGACCGCAAAGGTCTTCGACAAGTTTTTTATGAATTCCATGGGACTTTATATGGTCGTACGGTGTTCTTCTTCGCGTATTTTATTCCGTTTTTGCTATTTATTATTGCTGCCGTATGTGCGCTTTTATCGATTTTTTACACCTTTGATATTACGCTAATCAACGTCAGTATGGCCTGCATTCTTGCTTTTATACCGAGCTTTATTCTCGGTAATATGTATTTCTATAGTGAAATTCGTAAGTTTTGTGCCGAAAGATCGCGTCATCTTCGTCGTCGCGCTCGCGAGAAAAAAGATTAAAATCTCGCCAAGATTCGGCTTATGTTATATAATATAGATAGATAAAGTCAAACTCTATTATGAAAGCCGAGCATTTATCCTTACATTTTGGCGCCACGCCGCTATATGATGATTGTAGCTTTCATTTTGAGGATACCGACAAAGTCGGTGTCGTAGGCGTAAATGGCGCTGGTAAATCCACATTATTTAAGATTATTCTCGGCATCGAAAAACTTGATGAGGGCAAAATTGAGCTTCCAGGCATGCGCCTTGGTTATTTACCGCAAGAAATAAAAATCAATAAAAGTCACGACGATGTTACGGTATGGCAATACATTGCCGCCGCGCGTCCGGTCGACGAGCTTCAAGAACAGCTTAATGGCGAATATGAAAAATTAGCCAAATATCCTGATAGTAAAGCAATTACTCAGCGCATTATGGATTTGCAGGATCTCATTGATTCATATGATGTGGCAAATTTCGACTATGAACTTCTGAAAATTGTAGAAAAGATGAATCTGCAAGACTTGATTGATTCACCGATGAAAAACCTCTCTGGTGGCCAAAAATCAAAAGTTGCCTTCGCGCGGGTATTGTTCGAAAATGCCGGACTTTTATTACTAGACGAGCCAACGAATCATCTTGATGTTGAAACAAAGGAATTTGTAGCCAATTATCTTCGCAATTATCGCGGCATGGTACTCGTGATTAGCCATGATCCGGAATTTCTCGACACAGTTACTAATAAAACGCTTTTCTTGAATAAAACTACCCATAAAACCAAAGCATATAACGGCAATTACACGGCGTTTCGTCGCCAATATGCTGAAGAAAAGGCCGAGCAGGATCGTCGCATTACCGAGCAGGAGCGCGAAATTAAACGAATTGAAGAGTTTGTTGAACGCGCACGCAACGCTAAACGCAGCAATACAGCGCTTATTCGACAAGGTCATGTACGCGAGAAGATGCTTGATCGTAAACTATCCGAACTCGAAGTTCGCGAAGAAGAATATCAGCGCGTCGCTCTAAATGTTTCGCCAAGCAAGCAATCTGGCAAAACTCCAGTCGAGGTTCAAAATTTAACATTCCATTACGACGACAAAGCGCCACTATTCGAAAAATTATCCTTCATGCTAACGCGTGGCGAAAAATTCCTCATTGTTGGCGAAAACGGTATCGGTAAATCAACCCTCTTAAAACTAATTGTTGGCCAACTCAAACCAGACGACGGTTCGGTCATTTTTAGTCAGAATACCACCGTGGCTTATTATGCGCAGGAGTTGGAAATTTTAAATGAACGCGAGACTATTCTAGACAACGTTAAATCTTACGATTATACAGATACTGAAATGCGCAGCATGCTAGCCAACTTCCTGTTTCGTGGTGATGATGTAAATAAAAAGATATCTGTTTTATCGCCAGGCGAAAAAGCTCGCGTAGCGCTTTGCAAGATATTAACTAAACGCGCTAACCTCATTATTCTCGATGAACCAACTAACCATTTTGACCCGGAAACTCAGAAGATTATCGGCGAAAACTTCCGTGACTACGATGGTACGGTTATTATGGTGAGCCACAACCCAAGTTTCGTCGAACAGGTCGGTATTACGCGCATGCTTGTGCTACCAAGTCACGAACATGGCAAACCGGCAATTGGCATTGTGAAGAATTATTCGCGCGAACAACTAGAATATTATTACTATCTCAACTCTGATCTCATTTAATCTCTATGAGCTTGTGCTAATATGGAGTTATGGGACTAAAGGTTGGCGAAGTAAAACTTGAAAAACATAATCCACGTTGGCAATATATGTTTGCCAAGGAACTAGAAGAGCTATGGGAATATTTTGGCGACGAAGCAATTCGTATCTCGCACATAGGCTCTACGGCCGTAGAAGGACTAGAGGCAAAACCGATTATCGATATTGCCGTAGCGGTCAGAAATCTGGAAGATTTCGATAAGGTTTCGCACAAGTTTACTTCTAATCCTGAATATTCTATCAAAGAAGATTTCGATAATGACGAAATATTGATTCGTAAAGGCGGTAAGTTGAATCGCCAATTCTACATCCATGTTATGGATATCGATAGTGTTCGTTACAAAAATACTATTTTCTTCCGCGATATTCTATTGCACAATAAGCAGGTTCTGAATGATTATCGCAACCTAAAACATATCTTAGCGAAAAAATACCCACACGAACGCAAGAAATATACGTCCAATAAGGCGGACTTTATTGAAACTACTCTCGATATGATGCGTCCAAAGACTACCATGCCGATGATCGCCGTGATTGCGGTTGTTTCGCTAATAACGGCCGTTATCTCGTTATTTGTTCGCTTTTCCATTCCTCTTGACGCCCAGCGTGCCGATACTTTCATGATGCATCTCTATCTTTCTAGAATTGGAATTTGTTTTGGCGGTGTAATCTTTATTATGACAACTCTAGCGCTAATCGTATTAGGCTGTCGTTATGCTAAAGCAAAGGAACACTACAGCGAAATTGTCGCTAAGATCAACAAAGAAATAGCTAAAGAATCGAAAAAGAAACAGTAATATCTGTGATAAGATATGGAATATGAAAGATCTTTCTTTGGAGAAGAAGGCTAGCGTAATTTATACCCAAATTATCCTTTGGTTTGCGATGGCCGTTCTATTGACTGTTTTTAGCATCAGAGTAAATGCTCTCGTGAAAGAAGTTCCTCCGAAAAAAGAATATGATGTCAGCCAACTTGGTAAGTATGTGACACTTATTGGCGATTCTATCTCTCATCAATCAGAGAAAGAAATCAAAGAAGCCTTGCCTGGCGTTGATTTTGAAGCCGTTAGTGGTATTTATTTTTCTGGCAAAAACAAGTACGGCAAAGAAGGTGGCTACGAACGTCTCAAGAAGCACTCGATGCGCGACGTGGTTGTATTTATGCTTGGTTCTAATAATGGCGCTACCGCGATGCAGATTTCCGATGTCGTGGAATATGTTGGAAAAACGCGAAAGCTAGTTCTGATGACGACTTATGTTGGTGGAAAGGAAGAGCAGATGAAGAACACAAATAGTCAGGTTAACCGTTTTGTTTCGAAAAAAGATAATGTCTACGCCGTAGATTGGTATCTCAGTAATTTTGATGACGAAAAAAGATTCCTTTTGCCGGACAGGCTACACCCAAATCAAGAAGGTAGGCAACACTTTGCGGATCTTATAAAATACGAGGTCCTTAACGCTCTTGAAATCGCAGAATAAATACTGTATATTACATAGAACTTGTAAACAAGAGCACATTGCACAGAGAGGAGGGGTCGTATGTATCAATACGGATACGATGAGTTTGTGCTACGTCGTGAGCTTGAATACTATTTTCAAATGCACGAATTTTCGCAAGCGCAAGCCGCGTTAGAGTATGCCTGGAAAAAACATGAAGGCCAGAC
>CAMNFE010000019.1 GCA_946537195.1 uncultured Candidatus Saccharibacteria bacterium
GTTTTAATTTCGATACCTCTTATGCCGCCTGCGCTTCAAGCTCTTCTTCTGATTGTTCTTCCGATTGCTCTTCCTTTACCACACTAATAGTTCTGTTCTGTAATTTTCCCATCAATTCCGCTAGACGTTTTTCCGTCTCCTTAGCTCGCGTCGCTACTTGCTCCTGAGTAAACGGATCGACGATTCCTTGTTTTCTACTTATTTCTATAACGGCGTCCTTAATGGCAGGCATTACTTGTTCTTCGAGATAGCTCGCATCCCTATCGTAGGACTGAGACGGAAAAAATTCAGTAATTGGAAAATCAAGATTAATTGCGATTCTAGTTCCATACCGATTGGTAATATATCTGCTATATCTTTTTAGAGAATCACGGCGTTTTTCTAATTGTTTGTAAATACTCATAAGGCGCTTGACCGTAAATTGCGCTTCATTGCCCGGTTCATGAATATCAAAGGCGAGAAGAGTCTCATTGTCTTTGCCGTATTCTCGGTACAGAAAATCAGCAACGCCTTCTGGAAAATCAAAATTGATATCAACGCCTCCACGCAACACTTCCTGCTCAAAACTGTCACTATCGCGTTTAAATAACTCTTCAAGAATATCTATATTATTATTATATCTAGCTATGGACTTTTCTTGACCCCTTAGTGATTGCGCATGCAGATTCGCTAGTTCCTCGCGCGTAATTGGGCGCGACACAACCTGTTTATGTTCTTCCGAAGTGAGATGTCCTGCCTCAATATGGGCCGCTTGGTTAGCTTTTTCTTCGGCCTGAGTCGCGTAATCAGTAGCTAGATCCTCGCGGCTTCTTCCGGATTGATCTAATATCTCTTGTAAATCGGGCGGCAACTCCCCATCGCTAAGCAACGCAGACGCACGCTCGCGATATAATGCTTCTTCTTTTCTATAGCCCGCTGCAACTTGAGCCTCGGTCGGCCGTTCTAGCTCGAGCATCTTTTGGATATCGGCTGGTAGTTCCTCGGTTGGTGTATCCGAGCGCAAAAGAGTAATTGCTCTTTCATGTCCTCTCGCGAGGCGTCTTTCGCGTTTAATCAAATTCTGATTATTTAGCGCCATTGAAAGGGTTTGATAATGATTATAAAGTTCGCGTCCACGAGAGCTAAATTTAATAACCGCATCCCAATCTATAGCCCTTGTATTACCGTCGGCATAAATATCCCTTGCGACATCGGCAATACTCATTTCTGACGTAATAGGTTCTTCTTCCGTAGAAGTACGACCATCGATTGATTTTTGTCCGGCCGCTAGCTCATGCGAAGATAACATTTTTAACACCACGCAAGTGCGCTCTACGACAGCAGCTCCACCAGGATCTCCTCTTTCTATCATTTCACCCGTGCCGTTTGCGCCCTCGCGACCAATCTTGTCGCTTACATATTCCTGAAACTCAGTTATACTCCCCGCTGTAACTATCGAGTCCCCCATGCAACAATATTCATATTCGGAACCTCTAGCTTCGTTATCGCGAAGCATATTGTAAGCATTCTCGCACATTTCTACCTGCTCATTATCGCCACTCTTTCTAGCTTCTTCCATCCGATATTGAAGCATCTCTTGCATCTTAAGCAGAATCTCTGTTCTGTTTTTAGGTAAGTTTTCTTCACCTGTATCTTCGAGATACTTCTGATAATCCGCATATAGCGCAAAAGCTTCTTTAGTGCCAAAGCGACGTCCAGTACTCGGACAATATTCAGTAATATCCATATTGTCATTCACGAAACGAACCCGTTCTTGTTTCCACTCTGGAAGGAGACTTAATGTATCTTTGAACCCCTTCGGATCCCAAGCCAAATGAAGAAGCTGATATTCTATATATGACTCTTCCTTATTCTCGTCGCCATCTTCCGCTTCCGTAAACTCTCGATTATTATGGCCGTACTGCCATTCGCGAATTCCTATACCCTCAGGATCGTCGTCGCCCATAATATCTACGCCACCAAAATCCTCTCGATTATATTCTTCGAGCTCTGATCCTCTTTCGCGGCGACGGCGAAAAGCTTCCCGGATCTTATCGTACAAACGCCAAAAGAAACGTTTTGGTGGAAGATCTTTTAGTTTCTCGCCGGATTCGCTAGTTTCGCCATTGTCCTGTGGCCCCTGAGCTAAATCTTTCCATTCGCCACCGGTATTTAAGTCTTCCTTGCGATCACTATTGGCAGTTTCAGCCATTAAAATATTACTCCTACTAGATATCTAAGTAATATTATACACGAAAAAGCTTATTCTTTGGCGAGCGAAAGTACAAATTTGCCTTTTTTGAAATCGATTTTAGCAATATCGCCCTTGTTGAGTTTTTCGGCAAGGATATTGTCGGCAAGTAGACTCTCTAGTTCGTCTTCAATTTCACGACGAAGCGGGCGAGCACCATTCTTTGCGTCGTAGCCCTTAGCAATTAGTTCTTTGCGAGCTGCAGATGTTAGCTGAAGGCCGATCGACTTAGTTGCCAATCGTTTTTTGAGGTCCTCAATCATATTGTCGAAGATGCGTTCGACATCTTTTTGGCTTAGAGCGTTGAAAGTGATAATCGAATCAAAGCGATTTACGAGCTCTGGGCGCATCATTTTGCGCAAAGCTTTCATAGCGGCAGCCTCATTGGCGTCATGCTCGGCTTGAAGAGCTTTTTTATCCTTCTTAGTCTTAGCAGTAAAGCCCATTTCGCTTTCACGATACATTTCTTCGGCACCTAAGTTACTCGTAAGAATCACGATTGAGTTGTTGAATTTAACCTTTGTGCCATGGCCGTCGGTTAATGTTCCGTCCTCAAGAATTTGCAAAAGAATATTAAATACGTCTGGATGTGCTTTTTCGATTTCATCAAATAGAACAACAGAATATGGATGACGGCGAATTTGCTCAGTCAACTTACCGCCATCATCGTAACCGATATATCCCGCCGGAGCACCGACAAGGCGACTAACATTATGTTTCTCGCCAAATTCAGACATATCAATCTTAATTAGGGAATTTTCACCACCAAATACTTCGCGTGCGATAACTTTGGCGAGTTCGGTTTTACCCACACCAGTTGGCCCAAGGAAGATAAACGAACCAATAGGACGATGCAGATCTGCAATCCCTGAACGACCACGACGAATAGCTTTACTAACGGCCTTAATGGCGTCATCTTGGCCAATAATATCTTTGCCGAGATGTTTTTCGAGATTAACGAGGATTTCCTGTTCGGAACCATGTACGCGGCTAACTGGAATGCCAGTCTTAAGGCTGATCGCCGTAGCAAGATCATCGGAAGTGACTGCTGGAGCCTTTTTTAGATCCTTGTTGGATTTTTCAAGTTTCTTAAGTTCTTCTTCGAGCTGCGCGGCACGAGTTTTATACATAGCTGCTTTTTCGTAATCTTCTTTTTCGGCCGCAGCTTCAATCTTAGATTCCAAATCGGAAAGCTCTATCTTATTCTTCTTATAAGCACTGCCGCCTTTTTTATCTAACGAAACGCGCGCAATTGCGCTAGCCTCGTCGATAACGTCGATAACTTTGTCCGGCATAAAACGATCAGAAATATAGCGTTCAGAAAGCGTAATTGCCTCTTCGAGAATTTCGTCAGAGATAGTGACCTGATGATATTTCTCATAATGAGCCTTGATGCCTTTTAGGATTCTGAGCGTAATAGTTGGGGACGGTTCATTAACCATCACAGTCTGAAAACGACGCGCTAATGCCTTATCTTTTTCGATGCCCTTACGATATTCGTCCAGAGTCGTTGCGCCTATCAATTTTAGTTGATTACGGGCGAGAGCAGGTTTAAGAATATTCGCCGCGTCCATGCTGCCTTCCGCAGAACCTGCGCCAGAAAGAAGATGAAGCTCATCGATAAATAGAATCACCGAATCATCATTTATGGCTTCATCGATAATACCTTTTATACGCTCTTCGAATTCGCCGCGGAATTTTGTACCAGCTACCACCGAGCTTAGATCAACTTGGAAAATGCGTTTTCCGACAAGTTTGTCTGGAACATCGTTTTTAGCAATACGCATCGCAAGACCTTCGACAATTGCGGTTTTACCGACGCCAGCCTCACCAATTAGAACTGGGTTAGACTTTGTACGGCGACAAAGAACAGTGACGGCGCGTTCAATTTCCTGCTCACGACCAATAACAGTATCAAGCTTGCCTTCTTTGGCTTCATTCGTTAGGTCGGTGCCATAACGGCTAAGGAAACGATAATTTGTACGCTTGCCAGCTTTGCGCTTCTGTTCTTCAATTTTTGCTTCACTAGCCTGCTGCTCAACGAGTTCTTCAATGTTTTCTGCGAGTGATTGAAGATCAACATTTAATTGGTCAAGCAGTACCGAAGCACGAGAATTTGGCTGGCGAATGAGGGCATAGACAATATGTTCCGTACCGACAATATCAAGGCCATTTTCTTTCGCAAAATTAAGAGACATACGTAGAGTCAAGACGGTAGCCTCAGAGAGCGACATCATAGCCATCGGTGTAGCCGGAACATCTACGGCAACCTTTCCCTGCGCGCGTTCAACTTCATCAATACCTACGCCATTCTCGCGAAGCAATTTAGCCCCCGTACTTGTATCTTGAGCAAGAATTCCCATCAAAAGATGCTCAGTGCCCATATAGCCTTGATTGTAACGTTTGCTATAGAAATCGGCCTTTTGGAGCGCAAAACGAGCGTTTTCGCTGAGATGGTTCATGATTTCACTAAATTCGTCTACCATAATTACTATCTATTGTAGTTAATTAGCACTCACAAGTCAAGAGTGCTAAAATAACTTTTTACAAGATTATTCACCTAATAATTCTAGAAAACGCGCTTCGTCGATAACTTCCGTGCCATATTTGGCAGCTTTTTCTAATTTGGATCTTCCAGTGTTATGTCCTGCTACTAAATATGTCGTCGTTTTTACTACACTGCTATGGAATTCGCCGCCCAAAGAACGAATCTTTTCAGCCGCCGCGTCGCGCCCCATTGAATCTAAAGTGCCAGTTACAACAAAAGACAAACCATTAAGACGACCGTTTGAAGTGTCTTGATAAACCGGCTCTACGCCATGTTCATGCAAATCCTCAAGTAACTTCAAGTTATCCTCGTCGGCAAAGAAAGCCAAAATTGATTCGGCTACAATTTTACCGATACCGGGAAGCTCTAATAGTTCAGTCTCAGTCGTATCGCGTAAAGCGTCGAATGATTTATAGTGTGCTGCAAGATCGATTGCAGTCTGGCTGCCGATATGACGAATACCAATTGCCGTGATAAAACGCGCAAGCGGTGGGTTCTTGCTAGCCTGAATATTATCTACTAATTTATGTGCGGATAATTCTGCAAAACGATCGAGCTTTTGAACTTGATCGGCTGTTAGGGTATATAAATCCGCAATTGATCCAACTAAGCCTGCGTCGACAAGAGCCTCAACGTTTTTCTCGCCTAAACCTTCTATATTTAGTGCAGATTTACTTGCATAGTATTCAATCGAACGCTTGAGCATTTCGTCGGCATTTGAGCCTTTGACACGATATACGACCTCACCAGCTGGACGTTCAAATTCTAATTCAGGATACTGCTCAGAAAGTGCGTTTTCATAATTAAACGGCTCAGTATCGTCCGGGCGAAGCTCGGTTAAAACGCGGTTAACTTGCGGAATAATATCCCCTGCCTTGTAAATCACAACCGTGTCGCCAATGCGCACGTCAAGACGAGCAATCTCGTCGGCATTATGCAGAGAAGCGTGACGCACGGTTGAGCCAGCAACCTGTACCGGATCAAAAACTGCAACCGGCGTTGCTGCGCCAGTGCGCCCAATCGAAATGACAATGTCTTTAACAATGGTCGTAGCTTCTTCGGCTGGATATTTAAAAGCAATGGCAGCACGCGGAGTTTTGCCGACTATGCCAAGCGCCTGATAAACTTTACGGTCATTGACTTTAATCACAGCGCCGTCGGTATTAAATGGAAGATTCTGGCGCGTTTCGTTTAGGTCGTTAATGAAATCCATTGCTCCACGCAAATCATGATAGATTTTTTGTTGGCCAGAAATTCTAAATCCAAGCTCATGTAATTTTTCGTATACGTGCGAATTAGTATCAAGATTTGGCGAAACCATATCGTAACCCATAAATTTGAGCGGACGGCTTGCGGCAATTTTTGGGTCAAGCTGGCGAATCGAGCCGGCCGCCAAATTACGCGGGTTAGCAAATTCAGGTTTGCCCATTTCGCGCTGCTTGGCATTGAGTTTTTCAAAATCTTTCTTAAATATAACAATTTCGCCACGAACTTCTGTATGCTCTTTTTGTGGAATCGAAAGCGGAACGTTTTCGATGGTACGTACGTTCATTGTGACATCTTCGCCAACACGACCATCGCCACGCGTGACGGCCTGTTTTAATAAGCCATCTTCATAAATTAATGCACAAGCAAGACCATCCATTTTTATATCGACAAATAGTTCTGGATTAATTGCGCCAAGTTTTGCTATGCGATCAAGCCATTCACGCACTTCGTCTTCCGAAAATACATCTGCTAACGAAATCATACGTTCGGCATGGGCAACTTTTTGGAACTTATCGAGAGCTTTACCGGCAACGCGTTGAGTCGGCGAATCCGGAGTAATTAATTCAGGATATTTTTCTTCCAGCTGAGATAGTTCATGTTTCAGACTATCTGCAGCCGCTTCAGACATAATCGACTCGTCAAGAACATGGTAATGATAACGATAATCATTAATCAGGTCTCTAAGTTTCGCAATGCGATCTATAACTTCTGCAGGAATATTAGTTTGGGTCATCTAGCATCCTTCGATAGAATAGGTAAACATACGCAGTTAGGTAAATAACCGTGAAGGTTGTCATAACTTGCAGGAAGAATGAAGCGACCGGCGCCTGCAAATCTGCCCACCATCCAATATTGCTTTTTAGGAACAAATCAAGCCACATAATTGGCATCATTACAATCACCCAAATAACACCCAAAAATACAACTAGAAATACTAGACGAATGATGAATTTCGTACGACGTCCTTGCATTAAATCGGTCGTCGCATTTATGGCAGTCATTGGATATATACCAGGTACCGAAACAGCAATTAAGGCCGTCAACGATACTGGTAACAAATAGCACGACAAGAGTATTAATAGTGCGCTGAAGAGCCAGAATACAAAAGCGTAGAGTGGCGTTTCCAAAAAGCCAGTTTGAACAGCGGCAGAATAAACAATTATAAAGATAAAGATCGGAATTAAGTGGATAAATATTAATGCAATTATCAACAAGGATGACAGTAGCGGCGCTAAGGCATTATAGACACCGTCGCGGAATTTAGGTTTATTCCCTGCCAATAAATGCCGTAAGAAATAAATCGTAATTAACCACGTGATGGCGACGAAGATAATCATAAATACTTGCTGAACTTCGTTCATTCCACGCGTTAGACCACCGGTAGATATTGTCGAGACTAACAATAAACCAGCTTCTGCTACACGGCCAAGCTCACCCTGCTCTAACGATTTGTAGCTTTCTTTGAGGCTGCTCTGGAAAGTTTGATAAGTTTCCTCGCTAAGTAAGCCGACAAAAGCAATATTGAGCGCCACAATCATGATTAATAGCGGCAAGAATAGCTTCCAGTTTTTTAGGATTATTTTCAAAGTCGAAAAAGCATGCTGAAGCAACCCTGGCACTTCTAGCTCGCGCTGATAATCTTCACGATAAGAACGGCGAAAAGAATGATGCAGTTTCAAACGAGCACGTTTTTTGTCCCATATCTTGTTGCGTTTTTCATAAAAGGCTTCTTTAAAAGTCTTGTGTTGTTTTTTCTTAGCAAGCTTTTTCTTTACTGGTTTCTTGGTGCTTTTCTTGGTCTTATCTTTTGACACTTTCGAGCCTTTCTATGCGTGCTTCAATTGGCGGATGAGTCGAGAAAAAACGGCTCAATACAGATTTTTTCAAAGGATTAGAAATATACATTGCCTCAGTCGCAACATTTTGCTGGTGCATTGGGCGATTGTGAGCGTCAAGTTTGCGTAAAGCACTAATCATTCCATCAGCGTCGCCCGTAATTGATACGGACGAAATATCTGCCAAGTATTCGCGCTGACGCGAAATCGCAAGTTGAACAATGGTTGCAACCAACGGCGAGAGCACTAATACGACAAGTACAAATAACATACCAATCGGCGAATTATCTTCCTCGTCACGGTCGCTATACCAGAGCACACGCAAACCGAAGTCAGATAAAAGGCCGACTAGAGCAACTAGGCCAAAAGTAATCATACTAACGCGAATATCATAGTTGCGGACGTGGGAAAGTTCATGCCCAAGCACGCCGCGGAGCTCTTTGTCGTCCATTACTTCCAAAAGTCCAGAAGTAACCGCTACTGCAGAATGTGCCGGATCGCGGCCAGTCGCAAAAGCATTTGGCGCCGCATCATTGATAACATAAAGGCGCGGCATTGGAATTTTAGCCTCTTCAGTGAGCTCAGTTACGATGCGGAAATAACGTGAATGATCATCTGGGTCAGCTTCTTTGGCGCCAGAACTAACTAGGGCGAGTTTATCGGAAAAGAAATATTGAAAAAGCGCATAGGCCGCGGAAATGATAAAACACCAAATTAATATGGACGGGTTATTCAGTAGCCATGAAAATAGCCAACCAAGTAGACTAATGATTGCTACAAATACTAGCATGATCAAGATAGTATTAATTTTATTCTGTGTAATTTGTTTACCCAAAGCTATTGCCATATGCAATTAGTATAGCATTTTAGAGCCGTTTAAGATAGTTGCAGCCATAAGTATAGTTAGAGCAATAATAAAAGCTGCCGTGTTTACCCTGCTTTTTTATTAATTCGCCAGTCTGGCATTTTGGACAAAGTTTTCCGTAAATGTCTTTAATTGTTTCAGAAATTTCAAAAATAAAAGGCGATGGATTTTTACGATCAGCAATGAGATATGTGGCTTCACGCGCCCTCGTGATAGCAACATAAAATAGTCGGCGCTCTTCCGCAAAAGGAAAAGTGTCGTCTTTGGCGAGCAACGACTCAATGATTGGATCCGATTCACGCGTGGCCGGCATGCCCATTAAATCAGAATTCATATTTAAGACGATAACAATGTCGCGCGTAATACCTTTTGACTTATGCATCGAACAAAATTCTAGCTGCAGTTCCTGAGAAGAATCGCGCGGATTATGCCATTTGATTTTATAAATATCAGTGGCATTTTCTTGTTTTTCGATTAAAAACATATCCGATTCAAGGCGCGAAATATCATGGTTGTAACGCGAAATGACCTGGATACTTTTAGTATGTAATTTAGGAAAGCTATATTCTGCAACTAATTTACATAATATTGCATGCAACGACTCGGCGTCTTGGCCTTTTAATAACCGCTCTGGCTTGTTCAGAATGACGTATATTGGCGTTTTTTCTGCCTGATTATTATTGACCATTTTATGTGATTGCGTAGGGTTTCGTTCTATGAAATCGCAGCTTTTTGCAATAGTAGGTTGACCAAAACGATGCGTAGTTTCAATAAAACTGCGCCGCGTTTTTAATTGAAACATTTGTTCAAATTCTTGGATTAATGTTAAATCACTACCTGCGAAGCGATAAATTGATTGCCAGTCGTCGCCGACAGCAAATAATTTGCAGCCTGGATTTTTCTGTAATATTTCTCGAATGAGCAAAAAGCGGTTGCGCGACAAATCTTGGACTTCGTCGAGCAATATATACTTATAGCCCAACGCACATTCGGGAATTTCCTTTATGCATTTCTGCGCTTCGTTTATCATGTCTGCAAAATCATATTTATGTGCATTAAATAGATATCTTTCATAAGCTTCATATATACGTTGATATATTTTTAAAAAGGTCGAGTTTCTTTTTGTGCTATAAAAATCATCACTATTAAGACGTGATTTGATTTCCTCAAAACTATACTGAGCGTTTTTATGCAACGACAAAAAAGTTTGCAATATATGATAAAAACCTTCTATCTCTTTTTTATAGACGTCATCTTTCTTTAGTTCGTCGTATATCTCGCTGTCTGGACGGCGAATTGGAACAATACGAAAACTAATTAATTCTTTTTCTAAATATTTAAATAAAGACCAGTTATTCCAGCGCCAAGAAGGCAGCGTAATATAATTACTATGATTCTTTTCATGTAGTTGTTTGCGTCATTTTATATCGCGAAGATAGTTTGAACCTTGCGAACTTTTGCCCTTTTCATCCATATAAACGTAATCCACATATATGGCTTGCGGAGTTTTTAGCGTAAATGTCGGCTGATAGTTTGACTCAGAATATGGATACTTTTGAGCATGGGCGTATTGAAGATTATGAATATATAACCAATTTGCGATGAGTTGCTCATCTTTTGCGCGAATATGCTCGTTCGACTTATTAGCGAGAGCGCGTCGTAAATACATTTTATTGATACTAATTCTTTTGGCAAAACTTTGAATATTACCCAAGCTTTGCGGTGTAGAAATAAAAAATAACAAATAATCTACTACATCGCGTGCAAATTGTTTGTCATGATTAATAAGATATTCGCAAAAAACTCGAATAAAATTCGCACTTTCGGTTTCTTGAATTAATATCCTCTTGCTAGAATTCTGATTTTCCGCGTAAGCTAAAATACTGTTTCCTAGACTATGAAAGGTGCGTATTTCAACATTTTTAACGCTACAACGTTCTTTAAGCTCGACTACAGTTTTTTGAGTAAAAGAAATGGCTAATATTTGGTTGGCTGGTATGTTTAGCTGACGGTTTAAATATTCGATTTTCGCCAACAAGCTTAATGTTTTTCCGCTACCAGCCGACGCTAATACTAACTGTGCGTCTTCGCAAGCGACAACTGAATCAATCTGCTGCGCGTCGAGTTCACAATTGCCACAAGTCATCCTCTGTCGGATTGAACGTTTTAAAAAACGCTTATTGTGACGCTCGCGACCTTTTAATATTAGACGAATTCGTAGACGTTGAAATATATTTCATTTACAAGAAAAGTACGGCGCACAAAGCATGGACGCGTCACAAAAAGAAACGAAATGATTGCCATTGAATAAACGATGTAAATCCGATACTAACTGTTTATACTTCGTGCGCATACCCTAAAAATATCGACATTTTTAGCAAAAATAAAACATCAGCGTATTAAATCTGTTAGAATAAATAATATTCTGGCATATGTAGGCCTACGACGGGAGGTGAGACAGTATGTTAGGTAGCACATTAATTGATGTTGTTAATGAGACTATGAGCGATACGAAAGAATGGATCGAGACCGAAATGAACCTGAGTCGCGCGGTTGCTTGCGCCGAGGTGAAAGGTGTTGTCTACGACGAGGATGGCTGCATGAAATGTGGCTTCTTGTATTCGACCATGATCGCGACTGGTGCGGCGGAGTCTGATGAAGAATACTGCAATTTCTTGCAAAGACAGCTGCACGATGCGCATTTGCGCATGAACGACAATGAGACTATCCCTGAAATGAGCTGGGAGTCTTCACCTGTTGTCATGAAACACATTCAGCGCAATTTTGGTCACGATAGGCACAGCTATTCTATCGTAGTCGCAGCGCTTGGTGGCACGCGCGAAGAAAACGAGACCATCGTAAACTCAGTCATCAACAGCATCCCAGAAATCGGTTAAAACCGACTCTCCCGGCCTCTTCTAAAAGGGGCCGGTTTTTTAAGCAAGAAAAACCCCAGCCGTTTGGGCTGGGGCGATGATATAAAGCGAATATTATTCCTCCTCTT
Organism: uncultured Candidatus Saccharibacteria bacterium; assembly: GCA_946537195.1. GTDB lineage: Bacteria > Patescibacteriota > Saccharimonadia > Saccharimonadales > Saccharimonadaceae > UBA2834. The sequence goes on from CAMNFE010000019.1 coordinate 11,752, forward strand.
CTATGCAGTCATCTTCAGTGACATGATTGTAGTTAATCGCGTAGCTATGAATCATTGCCGGATTCGACAGTGTGCCATAGACTGTTTTGACAACAGGATCAGATTCGTGAGTAAACGCTTCGTCATACTGACTCGAGTCGTCTTCGTCTTCGCACGAGAAGTAAGGTAGCTCGTTGTTGATCAGCGACACAACGTCCCTGATCAGCGTAGTTTCATCCAGGTCCACATCTTCGACGTCTTTCGGGAATTCTAAGACAACCAAGACGTAGGCATACTTACGCTGATTAGACTCAATACTGAGCAACATGCCGGGATGCTCGTTTACATCGAAAAGCATCTCGTAGTCGTAACGGGCCATGTCCTGAATGATGTCATCGACGCGACCAAATAGCCGATCCTGCATGTCTTGGCGAAGTTCAAGAGCCTCGCCTGATATAGTCATCGCTATGTGGGGCAAGGTCTCATCGTTTTCCTCATCGGGATATTCGCCTACTGCTACTGCAACACCAACGCCAGGAGTCTTGAAGCGCTCCGCGATCAAAACTGCCGTCTCCAAAAAAGGAGAATACGCCAAGGAAACAAAAACATCTTCTCTCCTGCTCATAAAATATCCACCTCCGCTTTATATAGCATCCTATAAAGTTGCGCAAAAAGGTCGGAAACTACTCCGACTTCTTCTTGTCAGTTTTAGTATAACATATTTTTCTTTTTTATGCAAACGAAGTTCTTATGTATATTGCCAAGAATACTTCTTAAAAATATAATAAATGTATGGTTATGAGGAGAGCAAAAAATATTATACTGGCGGTATTTTTGCTCTTTACTTTTGCTCTATTTCCCTATCGCGCCTACGCTGAGGACGCGTGCAATATCGCAGGCGTGAGCGATCCATTAATATGCGGCTCCAGCAGTGGCGACGAAGAAACGGAACTCATGCTTAGAGTACGTAATGTCCTAAATGTCGTGTATTTATGGATTGGTATTATTGCCGTTATTTTTATTGTAGTTGGAGGAATATATTATATGACCTCTACGGGTGACTCGGCAAAAATCCAACGCGCAAAAAATACAATTTTATACTCAGTTTGCGGGCTAGTTGTCACTCTGTCTGCTTTTGCAATTACAAATTTTGCGATTGGAGCGCTCGAGGGGAGAATGCCGGACGGACCGGGAGGTAGCGGAACAGCCTCGTCCGACGAGGACCATTACAAGGTTAAATCTATCGTTGCTAGTGGAGGTACTACGCTTACGATGGGCCAAAAAATCCAGCTTCGCGCAAGGATAGTTCCTGATTACGCAAAAAATCAAACAATAGAATATAGGTCAAGCGACGAAAGTATCGCAACAGTTAGCCGCGAAGGCGTAGTAACCGCCAAAAAAGACGGTACCGTAACTATTATCGTTTCGTCGCCTGATGGTCCGAAAAAAGATATCAAAATAAAAGTCGTTAAACCAATTGAGGTCAAAAAAGTCACAGTAACGCCAGACAAAGTTACTCTCAAGAAAGGTAAAACTACCGTCGCTAAAGTAACCATTGAGCCAAAAAATGCCGCCAACAAGAATATCAATTGGTCGAGCGCGGACAAAACTATCGCTACGGTAGATCAAACTGGCAAGATAAAAGCTAAGAAAGTTGGCAAAACGACCATCACCGCACGAAGTGCGAATGGTAAGAAAGCGAGTATTACAGTTACCGTCAGCGACGAGACGGCAACGACTAAATTCCCAGATTGGGTCGAGAAATTACAATACAAACAAAAAGGTGGCGATTACGATTATCGAACCTTTGGCGTACCTGAGGCCTGCGGCCTGATTGCCGTAACAACCGCCATCAAGATATTAAATAACGACCAGGCGCTTACGCCGAAAGCCGTCGCAGAAAGAGCGCGTTCCCAGATTAGCGGAGGTGTTATGAAGGATGGCAAAAACTTATATTGGTGGGCTCTACGAAAGAACGTGCCACGTCTATATAATTTAACTTCCGATGAGTTATTTACGGGTAATTTGACCGATAAGAAAATTGCATCGCTTAAAAGCCACCTCCAAAAGGGACATATGGTTGTAGCGAACTCCGCTGAGGCATATTTCTTACGCGTTACAGGAGGAAAAGGAGCTTATCGCAAAAATCATACAATGATGTTTTATAAATACGGTGATAATAAATATTGGGCAAAAGACTCTGCTGGCAGTAGCGCAAGTTCATCAATTGGTTATACCGAAAAAGACCTACATAATCTATTCCGCGACGGAACAACTAACTCGGTTTGGTGGATTGGTAAGAAATAAGAGCCATTTTCTGTGATATAATAATCGCATGGTGCGTTGGCGGAGCAGTTACGCAGCGGTCTGCAAAACCGCGTAGACCAGTGCAACT
>CAMNFE010000020.1 GCA_946537195.1 uncultured Candidatus Saccharibacteria bacterium
AAGAAAAAGTGGCCCGAGGGCCGTTCTAAAAATAATGGTGCGCCCGACTAGACTCGAACTAGCACAGCCGTTTGAATAGCCACTAGCACCTCAAGCTAGCGTGTCTACCAATTCCACCACGGGCGCATCGCCTACAATTATAACACAGTTAAATCTCTATGCCAAATTCCTTAGCTACTGCACTATCGCGACGCCCCTCAAAGAAGCGATAAAGCATCGATACAATTACATCGTGCGTTCCTTCGCCAATATATTCAATCGAAAGACTCTCAAAAGCCGTTAGTGTCGCTCCAAGATAGGCCCATAATAAATCATACTGCCCATATTTGTTTCTCAACGCACTACCCCGCTCAAAGTCATCCCAAGACAAGAACGCCGAACATACTTTTACTAGAATGCGGCGAAACTCTTCGTGTTGGATATAACAATTCGCTTCAATTTCGTCGTTAATAAAGAATGTGCGATCCGTATTTACTTCCTGTTTATATGACAAAAATGGCGGCACCATCTTAAACACACCGTTTGCAGAATTTTTCAGATCTTTCTTTACAATCAGCTGCCTAATCTGCTCTAAATCGTCCGGGTTCTGATTTTGGCGGAATTTTTCACAAAAACCAACTTTACTGCGATGAGATTCTAACTTTTTTGCGGTCGAAATCGTATCGCACCAGACATTATATGGGTGTTTACCGCGCATTTCTTCGACCACAAAAGGAGTAAATTGATCGGCGACATAAAGCGAGTTACCCATACCGAGGTTAATGAAATTCCAATTTGGACTAGCTCGTAAAACATTCACAACGCTTTCGATTAGTTTTTCGTCTACGTTAGCTTGTCCGGTAACGCTATCCCAAGCTTGTCCTCTTATAATCTTGTCATTCCAGAGCATAAAGCTAACTTCCCCTGGCCTACCCATCGCGCCAGAAGTCGCTATTTCAACCGCAGCCAAATCATTTGGCTTTAAGTTTTTGATTTTCTCGTTAATATCTGGATCCATCTTTCCCACTCCTTTATGGTGTCATATTAACATTTGCTTTACTACTCGCCCAATTCTGCACTTCGCTAAAGCGATCAAGCGCATCTGTTAACTCGCTGTTTTCGGAATAAGTTTGCAGATTTGGCATATGGCTATAAATAATAGTTGACTGATAGAGGCCGATTGCCGGTACATCACGAACCCACATCTTTAAGAAAGATTCGTATTTTGTTTTACGTAATTTAGGATTCGTCGTAGTGCGTGCCGAGATTAACGCATCATCGGCTAAGCCATTAGTATAATTACTAAAGTTCCAACCCGAACCTGCCGCCTGAGACGAACTGTAATATACGAAAGGATCCGCGCTAACACCCAAATCTACTTCGTAAATCAAGATATCATAATCGCGTGGGCGCACGACTGCCGAGAAAAAGTCAGACGTTGCTTTTGATTCGTCATATACATTTACGACTACACCAAATCCCATTTTTTTCAGCTCGTCGCCAAAACGTTCGGCAACCTTCGCAATCATATCGCGTTTTGGAACTGTTACGTTCAACGTCATTTGCTTGCCGTCCTTACCAAGAATTTTGCCACCCTCGTCAATTTTTAGGCCCGATTCTTTAACCAATTTCAGTGCAGCATCAAGATTATACTCTTCAATCTTAGGCACCGTTAGCTCTTCTTGGCGCTGTAGAATTGGGTAGTCCAATATTTGCGAATCATCAATATCTTCACGTATTTTCGTCATATCTACACCTCTCTGAATGGCCTGGCGAAGCTTTACGTTTTCCAGCTTTTCGCTGGTCGTATTCAAAAATGCAAAGGCACCACCATTGATTAAGGTATTTCTACGACTAATCGAACCCGGCAATTCATCTGCCTCACTCTTATTTAGTTCAGCCGTCGCCATCACGTCAGACATACGCATAGCTTCCGCAATCTGCTTAGAACTTTCATAAGTTTTAAGCGTAAAACTATCAAGTTTCGTCGCGCGCTTGAAATAAGAGTTATTGCGATTTAAGTAAACCGTCTGAATGTTTGTGCCAGTAGCGTTTGCCACCTGCAATGCGTTTAATACAAATGGACCCGACCCAACTGGATGAGTTGAAAAATCGCTTTCGTAAACCAATGCAGGTTTAACTTTACTTAAAATATGCTTTGGTACAATTGGAAACTCCAAAATATCAATAAAATCCGTATAAACCGAAGGCAGCGTAAAGACAACCGTCAAATCATCTTTTTTCTCGAGTTTAACGTTCGAGAAATCAATCGCAACAGTAGTTTTTGCCGAAGTATCGGCGATTAAACCAATCGTATAAATAATGTCATCAGCTTTTATCTTTTCGCCATCCGACCAACGTAGATTATCGCGCAACTTTACAGTCCAAATTCGTTTCGTTGGGTCTGAAGTCACGGTATCAACCAACTCGCCCTTGAGATGTCCAGTAGAATCTGGAGCTACTAAGTTTGCAAACAATAACCGCGCCAAGGTTTTCTCTGAGCTCGTCGTCGCATAAAGCGGATTCATCGAGTTAATCTTGCCTAAGGTCGCTTCGCTATATTCGCCGCCTTTAACAAAGGCTTCCGTCTCAAAGGATTCACCATACCAAATATTCTGAGTAACCGCCAGTAAGAAAACCACCAAAACGAGAAGCACCCATTCAACCACCCAAAGGCGCACCTCTTTAATGTTCGGCAAACGACGCACAAAACGCTCAGCGAAATGCTTTTCGGCTTTTTCGCCAAATTCATTCGCGGCAGTCAAAACGCGTCGACTAACCTTCTCTTTCTTTTGCCCACTCTTTTTGAATTTTATTTTCATTTATTAAACGATTAGAATTGCTAAAATCGACAACACGAAAACGACAACAACTACAATGGTCGCATTGAAGAGCGACTTTTCCAAACCACGGCGCTCCGTGTTAAGCTCACCCGAACCGCCGAAACCGGCGCCAAGAGATGCACCGCGTTGTTGTAGCAAAATTAATAGGATCAGCAGAATCGCCGACACAAAGATCATTACGTTTAAAAACACACCAATATCCATAGGTCTATTTTACACTAGGCATCCCTATATTGACAAGAAAGTTTATAAAGGAAATTAAGAGACAGCTACCAATTGCACCCCAAAAAGACATCGTGACACCAGGGATCAGCAAAATCGTCAGACCAACCATTGCTGCGTTCACTATTAAAGTAAATAAACCTAAGGTTATAAAGATTAGAGGCAACGCAAAAATCGTAGCAATTGGCTTAACTACAGTGTTGACCAAAGAGAAAATCAAACCGGCCGCAAGATAAAGCCAAAAAGAAGTCTGCATCCATTCGTATCCTTCTTTAAAACTAGCAAAAAAGTTAATACAGATATACATCGCCACACAAGAGATGATCCAGCGAATCAAAAACGCTGCAAATTGTTTCTTTATCATAAGCCTATTTTACCACTTTTATTTCAACGCGTCTTTGCGCTTCAATAGCGTATGATACTGAATTGCAAACCGGTGGCTTTCCTCGTCGATGCGAGCAATCAGTTTCGCGATATGGCTATTGGTTACTAATTCTACCATCCGATAATCGTCATCACCTTCCGGAATCACAATCCTTACGCGTGCATTCTTACTATGATCGCCGCTCTTATCACGTCCAATCACAGGTATTTTCGCCTCCTCAACTATCTTCCTAATCGCAGATATTTGCCCCACCGAGCCATCCAAAATAATCAGGTCCGGCTCACCCCAATCTTTTAGATGATTAAGTCGACGTGCAATCACCTCTCTCATACTTGCGGGGTCATTATTTTGTTGGTTACGTAGTTTAAAACGACGATATTTAGTACGATCCGCAGCGCCATTAATGAAACAGACCATCGAACCAGTCACATTCTTACCAGATTGATGACTAATATCGTATCCTTCAATTCGCATTGGCGGCTTATTTAAACCTAATAGATCTTGTAAATCTTCTAGAGCTTTATCGGAGGAGATATCTAATAACTCTTTATCCGAAAATACAATCTTTGTTCCCAACCCTTTTAGTCCGAAGAATTGGTTTCGATACTCCGCTGCTTTTTCGTAATCACCCTTATCTGCCGCTTCATACATTAGCTTTTCCAAATCGCGCACCAACTTCTTGCGGTTCCCCTTTAGGTAACTGATCAACCTACGCAAAGAATGTTTATAGTCGCGCGGTGTCGTTTTGCCAATTTCAATACCAGGAGTTAGGCCTAAATCCGTATTAAGCGTCTTTTTGCCGTTGTACGGCTTATCGTAATAAGGAAAGATACGTCTAAGTATTCTTAGCGCCCGCTGTATCGCAATTTTACCGTAATATGGCCCAAAGTATTGTGCGCCATCATCATCTGGGTTACGTGTCATAGAAACATATGGCACCTCTGATTTCATATCAATTCTTACATAAGTCACGGATTTATCGTCGCGCAGAAGAATATTCCATTTCGGCATATAGCGCTTTATCATTTCTGATTCCAAAAATAAAGCATCCATCTCGGTATCTACCACTATCCAATCCGTGTCGTCTATCTCCGCAACCAACGCACGCGTTTTAGCATCTTTACGTTCTGGGGATTGAAAGTATTGGCGAACTCGATTACGTAAGATCGCTGCCTTCCCTACATAAATCACCTCGCCTTCCGCATTTTTATGAAAATACACTCCTGGTTCTTTCGGGAGTTCTTTCAATTTAGCTTTTAGTTTCGGCGATATGCTCATACTGCTTATATTGTACCAAAAAGCCACCTCTATCGGGTGGCTAATTGGACAATTATAGTTTTTAGTTTTTTAGGCTACTTAAATCGACTGAAGTTAAGGAAGTCATTTGCCCCTCTAATTCCTTTAACATAGTATCGCCATATTGATTCAGCATACTAGTACACTGTTGAATTTCCGCGGCGGTCTTATAAGTCTTTTCGCAATACTTCTTCGCCTCTTTTGGCCAGTTTTCCTTAAAAGACTTTTCGGCAGTCTTTATTAACTTTTCGCCAGCATCGGCAATATTTGTCGCCTCACCGGTTGGAGCGCTGACGTCTTTCTTTTCATAACCAAGCTTAACGTCAAGATTCATGCTCGCATCTTTGCTATCAATGCTACCCTTGAGGCTCTGCAATTCATGCGACCAGCCCTTAATGCCAAGTTTAATATCGGCTTTGGTTTCGTCTTTTTCTTCCTCTTCGTCCGCAGCATCACCTGACTCATCGTCAATAGCACCAGTGTTACTTGAAGCCGAACAGGTTTGTAAGTCCTTAACGACGTCTAATTCCTTAACATCGTTCGCAAAGGCCTTAGATTCATCTTCGTTCGTCTTAACATAATAGTAAGTCAAACCATCAGCTTTTTCAGCTTCTTTGGAATCATCACTGATGATAAATGGATGCGCCTTATAGATATTCGCAATCTTATCTTTTACGTCTTTGCTAGATAAATCGTCTAGTGCTTTCGTGAAACAGTCATAAGATTCTCTTGCCTCACCAGATGAACCAAAGGTAGATCCATCAATCTTAAACCATGTACCGTCAATGTCCTTTGCGACATCAATAAGCACGTCATCAAGCACATTTGCTACCATCTCGCTGCTGTCATCACCTTCGACACCAGCACCAAGTAATCCAGCAAGATCAAGCTTCTTTGCCATATCTTCAAGCTTACCGATCTTAACATAGATACCATCACTTGAGATATAAGCACCAGATAGTTCGACATCTACGGCATCACCTTTTTCTGGCGTAACTGTCAAGTTGCCACTACCGCTAAAATTAGCGCCTTTTTCGTCAGCTTTGAAACTTACTGCAACGTTCTTGTAACCAGCACTATCGCCTTTTGGTGCAATATTCACCGTACCGTCAAATTGGGTTGCCTCAGCAGACCAAATACCAGAGATGGCATCGCCTAACACGCGCTCTTTTGATTCGTGCATTACAAAGAAAATGACGCCACCAACAATCGCAGCTACTAATAATACTGCAACTACGATTCCTACAATGAGGCCTGTTTTCTTTTTCTTTGGCGCATCGCCGACTACTGGAGCAGCCGCTTCGCCATTTGCTATTTGTTCTACTGTCGGTTCACTCGAAACAACCGGTGCATCCGTAGCCGGAGTTGCATCTGCTGCTGGAGTTTCCGTTGTGCTTGTAGCGTCTTCTGCTGCGCTATCACTTGTCATAAATGGATTCGCGTCACTAGCCGTTTCTTCTGTAGTAGCCGCACCCTCTGCGACTGGAGCTGCAGGAGAAATAGTCTCAGCAGCGTCTTCAAGTGGAGCATCTGCTGCGCCACTTAAGTTCTTGTCAGAAGTAGTATCGCTAGAACCGAATGGATTCTCATCGTTATTCACGCTCTCGCTCCTTAATGCTTCTTCGTTATTAAATGGTTCGTTATCTGGCGTTAAGTCCCCCGTCCCGATTGCGCCAGTTAACTCTTCTTTTTTCTCTTCAGGAATCTCAGCTTTCGGCTTTTCCTGAACGGTAACTTTTTCTCCGTCATAGACTAATGGATTTTCTATAGTATCCTCTAGATCGGCGACGAATTCTTCTTCAGCGATAGCTTCTTCGTCGATTACCTTTTTGTCGTTCGGATTATCGTCCATTAGTTAATGTACCTATCTATTTTTAGTCTTTGTCGGCAGTATCGTAACTGTGAGTTGCGTTGTAGTTTACGCGAACTTCGCAGCTTTGATGGTTACGTGCGCAGGTCTCAATTCCTTGATATTTCTCAAGAACTTCGCTTGAGAAAACAAATAACCATACAGACACGGCCGCAAATAGAACAGTCGTAATACCAAACAATACAAAGAAGAATTTGTATTTACCAGTGGCTATATGTGCCTCTGGATTTCTCTCTTTATAAAGACCTGGAAGCTTGCTTACTGGCTTCTTCGCAGCGGTCTTCTTAGTTGTTGTTGATTTCTTTTTGGCAGTCTTTGTTGCCATAGCTAAAATTGCCCTCCTATAATTGTGCTTTAGCTTAAATATAACACACATTAAACAAAACCTGAAGTTTTTTCATAAGCATTATGATATAATTACCTTTAGAAGATTTCGCATAATTTAAGGGAGAAGAAAGGCATCGTATTATGCAGGACGCAAACTGTAATATCAAGTATATTCACGCCCGCCAAATCATTGATTCGCGCGGCAATCCAACCGTCGAGGCGGATGTTATCCTCGAAAGCGGCCACGCTGGCCGTGCCGCCGTACCATCTGGCGCTTCTACTGGCGCAGGTGAAGCACTCGAGCTTCGCGACGGAGACGACGCACAATTTAATGGCAAAGGCGTACTAAAAGCCGTCTGGAACGTCAACAATAAAATTAGTGATGTTCTAGTTGGCAACGACGCAAGTAACCAACGCCAAATTGATCGTCTTATGCTCGATCTTGACGGCACTGAAAATAAATCTAACCTAGGCGCAAATGCTATTTTAGCCGTTTCCCTGGCCTGCGCAAAAGCAGTCGCACACGCCAAACATATGCGTTTCTATGAATATATTGCAGATATCGCTGGCACAAAAAATGAGATGAAATTGCCAATGCCAATGATGAACGTCATGAACGGCGGCGCACACGCTGATTGGTCTACCGATTTTCAAGAATATATGATTATACCTGTCAGTGCAGGAAACATGGCTGAAGCTATCCGAATGGGCGCCGAAGTATTTCATGCTCTCAAAGGCATTCTAAAAGAACGCCAATACGCAACTACCGTTGGAGACGAAGGTGGCTATGCTCCATTCGTTAAAGACGGCAACAATGAACCATTGGAGCTAATTAAGCTCGCCGTCGAAAAAGCCGGATATGAAATGGGCAAAGATATTGCCATAGCCATGGATATTGCTGCTTCCGAATTTGCCAAAGACGACCATTACGAACTCAAGACTAATGGCGACTGGAAGTCTAGCGACGACCTTGCCAACTGGTATCAATGGATAATCGACAATTATCCAGTAGTTTCAATCGAAGACGGCCTCGGCGAAAACGACTGGGGTGGTTGGCGTATGCTCACCGAACGTTTCGGCGATCGCCTCCAGCTTGTAGGCGACGACCTCTTCGTCACCAATTCTAAGTTACTCCAACGTGGTATCGACGAGCATGCCGGCAATGCTATCTTGATTAAGCCAAACCAAATCGGCACCCTCACTGAGACAATCGACGCAGTTCTCCTTGCCAAACAAAATGGCTTTAACTGCGTAATGTCGCATCGTTCCGGCGAAACAGAGGATACGTCTATCGCCCATCTTGCTGTTGGCCTAGGTACCGGCCAAATCAAAACCGGTTCCCTATCTCGCACCGAGCGTATTGCAAAATATAACGAGCTCATGCGCATTGCGGAAGCCAACTCACGCCTCGGCTTAGAAAATCCTTTTAAGCACTAAAGACGAAAATCTTCTCCCCCAAAAAACCGTCGCCATTTCCTCCGGCGACGGTTTTTATTACCTAGTAATTATTATTTTTCGTAACCAGGCTTGCCGAGTAGCTCAAACATACGAGTCTTATATGCCTCAACTCCAGGTTGATCAAATGGATTCACGCCAAGCGTAAAGCCACTCAAAGCGCAGCTCATTTCGAAGAAATATATTAACGCGCCCAACGAACGCTCGTCGATAGTTGGCATCACTATCTCCAATACCGGTACGCCACCAGCCGTATGCGCTTCACGCGTTGCAGCGTTTGCGGTCTTATTAATATAATCAAGCTCGCGACCTTCCAAATATTTTAGTCCGTCCAAATCTTCCTCGAGAGTTGGAACCGTAATGCCTGGACAATCTTCGCGCACCTCAACAAAGGTTTCAAAGAGGTTGCGACGGCCTTGTTGTATATATTGCCCCATCGAATGAAGGTCTGTTGAATCCACTACGCTAGCTGGGAAAATACCCTTATGGTCTTTTCCTTCACTTTCGCCAAATAGCTGCTTCCACCATTCATTTAGATACATAAATTGAGGCTCGAAATTGGCTAATATCTCAATGTTGTAATCTTTTTCCAGAAGCAGATTACGCATTGCTGCATATTCTGCTGCTTTTCCGCCATCGGAAATTAAACTTGCGCGCTCCTCTGCTGCACCATCCATTAATGCATCAATATCAATGCCGGCCGATGCTATAGCCAATAAGCCGACACCCGTCAAAACCGAATAGCGACCACCAATATTATCTGGGACTACAAAGCTTTCATAGCCTTTTGCTACTGCCTCATCATGTAACGCCCCCTTATTTGCATCGGTCGTAGCATAAATGCGTTTTGCGGCTTCTTCTTCTCCATATTTCTCGATTAGTTTTTGCTTGAATATACGAAATGCTACCGCAGGCTCAGTTGTTGTGCCAGACTTCGAGATGACGTTTATAGAAAAGTCTGCATCGCCAAGCTCGTCAAGCACCTTTTTCATCGAGCGTACGCTTAAACAATTACCGGCGTATAAAATTTTTGTACGTTTTCTCTCTCCGCCGAGCGCCTCGATAACGGCCTTATGGCCAAGATAGCTACCGCCAATACCAATACAAACCAAGTAATCCGAATCGCTGTTTATCTTTTCCGCAGCTCTTTTGATTCGGTCAAACTCTTCCTTATCATAATCTACAGGCAAATTAACCCATCCGCCAAAGCTATCTTGTTCCGCTTTAGCAACATACGTGCGCGCCTCATCAATCTTATGTTGGTATTCTTCCTCGTTGATAATGCCGCCAGTATATTTAAAATCAATCATTTTACCTCCTATCTTGTATTAAATTATATCAAAGAAACAAAAAGTCCACCCGGTTAGGTGGACTTCTGTTTTACAAACTAACCGCTATGTCGTGTAAATCGTTAGAGTTAAGGTTGTTCCCTGCGTCCGTAATTATATATAGGACGCCCCCGTTGACCCAAGCCGCATTAGAGCCAGAAATATAAATCGTTAACCCTTGACCTTTTGCAATGGAATAATCGGTGCCCCAATTCTTCTTGACATAGTTTGCTAATACTGCCGCTGAATCCCAGCTCGACTTCTCTTCTTGTAGAGAGAACTTGTGATCCTGATCATTCTTGAAGTTCATCGTAATGCGACCGTTATCTTCTTTGACGAGACCGTCCAAACGATACGAAGCTGGTACATAGCTAGGATAAGACTTCTCAATACCAGCGTGCATAGCTGCCACGCGAGCAGAAAGGTCTGGCATGTTCAGATAAACTAAATATCCCAACAAAGCGACCGTAATCACAGCCATCCCGGCAGCAATCGCGAATTTCTTACCGCGGAAGAAGCCGCCTTTTTCTTGACCTTCGTTAAATTGAATCTGCATAGCTTGTTTGTTGCCTGCAGCCTGAGGTTGTTCAATACGGTTCATACGACTCAAAGCCTGCTGGATAGCACGATCTTTCATTTGCTGAGCAGTCAATCTCTTCGGTTGAGCCTGTGCGGCCGCCCTCTTTGCTGCTACACGCTGCTTAGCTGCGCTCGCCTGAGCGTTCTTAATATAAACATCCGCGTTGCGCTTTTGTGCAATTTTTCGTACTGCTGCTCTACGCTGGGCTTGTTGCTGCTGTTGAGCTTGCTTCTGTAAACGTTGCTGCTGAGTAGCTGCACCGCTACCCACACTGCGACGTACAGCAATTTTTTCGACGCCGTCAACTTTAACTTGTCGTCCGCCACCCTGCGTAGCTTTCTGCTGCAAAGCAGCCTTCTGAATAGGTTGAAGCTTTACGCTGCCACCCTTCTGTAAAATCGTACGATTATAACTCTGACGACGTAGGCTCTTTGAAGTAGCCGCCATAGAATTAGTAATCTTTGGTTTTGCAGTCGGTCTCTTTACGAACTTACGGTTTAAAGTTGAGGATTTTTGCATACGACGATGATCTATCGAACTAGCATGATTGACTCTAGTACCAGCTCTTGATTTATTGATAACTCCGTCCATTGTTCCTCACTTTAAATACTGCTAATGTAATTTTAAAACATAAGCCAAGTAGAATCAATAGCATTTTAAGTTAATTAACAATAATTTTATTCAGCTTAGTTCTCGAATTTTAACCATAAGCATTTTTTTGTTATATAATTATATTCAGAGTTAATAAAATACTTAAGCACAGTGATGGACAGGAAAAGAAAAAAACAACTTCAAAATGCCCGCGTCATCATGACGAATATTTTTATGGGCATTTCCGTAATCGGCATCGTCTTCGTTCTGATGCTCATAGCTATGGGTTATAATTTTGGCGAAAACGGCTTAACTCAATCTGGCTTGATTCAAATTAGCTCAAACCCAAAAGGAGCCAATGTTGTAATTGATGGCGAAGGACAATTTAGCCACACAGACTTTAATAAAATGCTTAGCGCTGGCGAACATCGCATCAAAATCAGCAAAACCGGCTATGATACATGGGAAAGGACTATTAACGTTGATCCAGGACTATTAACCCGCGTAGAATGGGCACGTCTCTTCCCTCTAAAGGCCGATATCTCTAACGTAGCGAATTTTAGCAGCATCCGCCTCGCTGAATTCTCTACAGATCGTAAAAGATTATTTGTAATAGAGCGAGACACCCCAATCGCTCAATATATTGATATCCAAGGCGAAAAAATTCGTTCACATAAATTATCCTTAAACGACGCTCTTGGCAAAGATAAGAACGTGCTGGATGGACAAATCGATATCGTTTCCTGGAACGAAACCGGCAATAAACTACTTGCAACCTGGACGCTTGAACAAAATACCACCTGGTATCTCATAGATTTAGATAATGCCGCAAAAAGTATCAACCTAAATAAAACATATGGCATCAATTTTAGCTCCGTCCGTATCTCCAACGATTCCGCCTCTAAACTTTGGGCTCTCGAAAACGGCAATCTACATATTATTGATACCTCTAATCGCACCATCTCTGGCATTTTGATATCAAACGTTGAACAATTCGAAAACAATAAAGACGTCGTATCATATGTTGGACTAGATGCCGAAGATCATAATTATCGCAAAATTAGCATTTTCAAAGAAGGCGAAAAAGGCTCAACTCATCTTCTTAATCTTAAAGAAGAAAAACCAACAATTACTCTCAGCATGGGCACTTACTGGAATGAATCATGGGTCGCATATAGTATCGATAGCCATATTGTTGTTTCTAGTGGAACTTACCCTTCATTCGATAAACCAAGCAAAGACAGTCTCAAAGAAGTCGTTAAACGAGACTTAGGATACATGCCTCAATACACTGGCGTAAACATCCTTGGACGCATAGCGATGTTCGGCGGCGGCAACAATAACACTGCTATCGATATCGAAACTCGTAATAATTTTGACTCGACCACAGATACGGAACTATCCACCATCTCCTGGATCGACGATTATCTAACCTGGGAAAATAACAATGGTGCAATTGTCGTACGCGATTTTGATGGCAATAATCGTCGCGAGATAATTACCGTTAATAACGAAATGCCAGTTATTATTACTGAGAATAATCGTTGGCTTTACTTCTTCGAGACAAAAACTACCGAAGAGACAAGCAGTGAAAAACCAGCACAAAATACTACAGAAAATAGTTCTTCCTCCGAAACAATCTACACGCTCAAGCGCCAAAAACTAGAATAATAACTTCTTTAAGATTGACCAGTCATCCACTTCCAGAAACTTTCAAGTGGTGAATCCTGATTTGCCGGCATCTCAGATTTGCCGTCATCTTCTTTCTCTTCTTCTGGATTTGGGCTAGGCGCATTATCGTAACTAGGAGAAATTTGCTCTCCATACACTAACAAACGATCTCTCGATGTTCCTAACGGCACGCAAGTAATAAGAGTAATCATCGGTTTTCCTTCATTATCTTTCGCTATCTTACGTAAAGCTGCTACGTCAGTCGGCTTCACTACCTTTGTACCAGTGACCTTATATGTATAGCGGGTATTATTGTAGTCCATATAAACCAAATCACCCTCTTTCATGCGCGTCAGACCAGAAAAGATAAATTTATAATTACTACGCTGATAAATATTACCTGCCGAGTGACCAGATACTACGTAATTCCCTATCTCGCCCGGTTTCGCGGAGGCACCAGGTACTGCAAAATTCGCCACACCCTTATCCATTGCTATATTCATCGAATTAACGTCATTTTTCGTTCCAAAAACTACCGGCACTTCGATATTTAACTTCGGAATCATCAAATACGGCGTCGCATGCGTCTTAATCGCTAAAGTTGGATCAAGCGCTACTATTTCGTTAACTTCCGTGTTTCCCGGCGACATATATGCCACAATGTGAGAGGCAATTACCTGATTGTATTGGAAACACACGCCTAAAAGCAGTATCACTGCACCAATTATTAGAGGTATAAAATGCCTAGACTTTCGTAATTTCCTCGCACGCTGTTCAGCTTTCTTGCGAATTTTCTCACGAAAATCATCTTGTATCTCCTGAGATTCAGCTGTCGCAATCTGTTCCATCGGCGTATATGCCGCTTGGCGCTCTTTGCGCTCTTTTTCAATCTGATTTCGCTCGAATTTCATCTTCTCGCGCGCTACATACTCGCGCGCTGCTTTTCCGTAATATTCACCGTAGTATTTCTGATAATAATTTTGCCACGCCGAATGGTACCTCTGCCAATCCTGAGGAGAAGCTTGTGGAGTTTGAGAGTCCTTTGTCGGCTCCTTATATTCCTGTCCTTGCGTAGTCTTGTAGGCCTCAAGCAGCTTCTTTCGGGCTAGATCAGTGGCAGTTTTTTGCTGCATACGCGCACTCTTCTGCGCCTCTGTTAGCTGAGGCGTTGCGCTCTTCTTCACAGAACTATTCCCCGATGCAGCCGCCCAGGCGTTCCAACTCGGCATCGCTGCGCTACTCTGCCCACCATTCTTATTATCCATTGCCCTTATTCTAGCATAATCAGCCTTTTTATGGTAGAATCAAAGCACGTGTTCCACTCTGGGCGAGTGGTGAAATTGGTATACACGACAGACTCAAAATCTGTTGGCAGCAATGCCGTGAGGGTTCAAGTCCCTCCTCGCCCACCAA